>DIFU01000054.1:7007-18589 GCA_002419285.1 Prolixibacteraceae bacterium UBA5740
TGTCAATGACCACTTCAACTTCTGGTGCGCCATCCTCAATGGATGTTTGGATATTGTATATTCCTGGAATGGCGCTTATCCTGTCACGGACTTGGTTGGTCAGGTTTTCAAGCTCTTCCATCTCCAATCCTGAAACTTCAACAACCAGAGGCGCTTCATCTGATCCCAAAATTGATTGCAAAGCCGTTTCGTCTTTTGAGAAGGAGATCTCCAGGTTATCAATGTTGGCGGTCAGCTGGTCCATGGTTTCAATCACCTGATCTGCCGAAAAAGTGGATTCTTCTTTTAAGATGACCTTGATTTCTGCCGTATTCTCGCCCTGGAATACGCTCGATTGTCCGCTGCTGAACACATTGCTTGGCCCTGCATGGGAATAGGTTTTGTCGAGGTTTTCTCCCAGATATTCATGAAGAATGGCTTCGATATTTTTTACGGTAGCTTCCGTTCTTTCCAGCTTTGTCCCTTCGGCCAGTTTAAGTTCCATGACGAACTCGCTGGATTTTGTTTGAGGCATAAATTCACTTCCGATCGAAGGTATCAGCAGGAAGGATGCACCGGCAAGCACCATGCCTATGAGGATAACAATCCATTTTACTTTCAGGATTTTATCAAGAAATTTCCCGTAGGAAGTGATTTGGACGGTACGTTTTTTTACCGGGGCTGGCTTGTTTTTGTAAAAACGGTGATACAGCATCGGGATCAGGAAGATGGCAACAAACAGCGAGGAGAGGAGAGAGAAGGCTACAGTCCATGCCTGGTCCTTAAACAACTCTCCGGATGCACCATGCAGATATACAATGGGCAGGAATACCACGATGGTGGTGAGAGTGGAAGCGGTGATGGCACCCCCTACTTCAGCCGTTCCATTGATGGCAGCCTCTTTGACCGACATCCCGTTTTCATGGTTTCTGAAAATATTCTCGATGACAACAATGGCATTGTCAACCAACATACCGGCTCCCAACGCAAGTCCTCCCAAGGTCATGATGTTGATGGTAAGGTCGTTGAAATACATCAGGTTAAAGGTGGCTATGATCGAGATGGGCATGGCAATGCTGACGATCAAAGTATTACCAATTCTGCGGAGAAAGATGAAAAGCACGAAAACAGCCAGAAGGATACCCATAAGTGCCGTTTCTTCCACTTCAACAATGGCTTCCCTGATAAACTTGCCTTGGTTGGTGACTGTGGTCAGCTGATAACCAGGCAGCGCTCTCTTGATTTTTTCCAGGGATTCGTTGATTTGTTCCACCGACTTCACGGTATTATAACGGGTTTCCTTATAAATGGCAAGGCCGATACACCTTTCTCCATTAAGGTGTACAATATTGGTGGGTTCTTTATTGCTGAATCTGACAGTTGCGACATCCTTCAGGAAGACCGGAGCCATTTCAACGGGAGGGCCTCCGGTCGTTGTAGCTGCGACTGCCTTGTACCCGACGATCAGGGTTTCAAAATCTGATATGGAAGTCAACAGTCCGACCCCTTTCACAATATATTGAAGTCCCATTTCAGAGATCCTTCCTCCCGAAACACTCCGGTTGAAGTTCTGGATCCGTGTGCTCAATTCGTCGAGGGTAATATTTTGGGATTCAAGACGATATAAGTCAGTTTCGATCACAACCTCGTTTTCTTCCTGTCCTGAAAGTTCCACTTCGGCAACACCTTCCAAGCGTACCAGCTCGTTGCGAATGTAGTTTTCTGCAACTTTCCTGATTTCGTTCATGTCGGTTATTTCGTTGTGTGCCAACGCAATCAACATTACCGGGGCAGTATTGGGGTCATGCTGGGTGATCCTTAGTTCATCGATCGTCTGATTTTGCGAGAAGGTGTTCAAGGCTTTCTGCAAATCAAGAAATGCCTCATCCATATCTTTGTTCCAGGCATATTCAACGGTAATTTGGGAAGTACCTACCTTGGTGATGGATGAAACCTGAATGACATCGGACTGCCGGATGGCCAGGGCTTCGATGTTTTCAACGAATTGTTTTTCCATTTCTTCAGGAGGTCGTTCCCCTGAAGTGATTTCTATAAATATGCGCGGAGATTTCAGATCGGGGAAAAGATCCATGCCCAGTTTGTCGAAGGAGATGTACCCAAGCAGCACTACCGCCAGTACAACCATAAGTATCGAGACCGGATAATTTACAGAAAACTGTGTTAATTTTTTCACTGGGTATCTTTTTTAATTTGCTTGTTTTTCCATAGTGAGCCTGATCAATAATCAGGTTATATTAGGTTTTCCAAAAGTAATCAGGGGGATGACGGTTCCGGGAAACGCCAATCACTGACCTTAAAGGTGATCCGGAATTCCGGATGGCCCTGGAAATTATCTGATCACTTTAACTTTCGAGTTATTGCGAAGGGTTTCATATCCTCCGATCACCAGTCGTTCGTTTACTTTCAGTCCGGATATCACTTCCACTTGGTCCTGATTTTCGATTCCAGTGGTTAAGCGACGTTCTGTAGCAGTGCTTTGGTCGACCACAAATACCATTCTGCCCCTGCCGCTGGAAAGCAGGATGTTTTTGGGAACAACAATGGCACTGTCTTTTTGGGCAACGATGATGTCTGCTTTCACGAACATTCCGGGACGAAGTTTTAGTTCTGCATTGTCGATCGTCAGTTTACCCTTGAAGGTACGGGTTTCGGGACTGATGGCAGGTGAGAGTTCGGTTACCAGGCCATGCAGTGTATCGTTGGCAAGGGTGTAATTGGTGATCAATACATCTTGTCCGATCGTAATTTCAGAGATTGATTTTTCAGGAAGGTTAATATCCATGAACATCTTATCGTAACTCATGATGGTTGCCATGGCCGATCCTGAATTGACACGGGTTCCCGGAGTATAGAATGGAAGGTCAACGATCACCCCGGAGAAAGGGGCAATGATATTCATCTTTGACAGCCTTACCTGGGCATTCTCATAACTGTAACGGGCATTCGTGGCCGAAACCTCGGCGTTTCTGAGTTCACGGAGGGTAACACCTCCTTTTTCGTAAAGCGATTTTTGCTTTTCGTATTCCTGTTCCGATATCTCCAAATTAAGTTTTTGGGCATCCAGCGCAATGTTGTTAACGTATTCATCGTCTTCGAGCCTGACAATCACCTGACCACCCCTTACCTGGTCGCCCAGCTTGAAGGGTCTTCCCGTTGAAGGATTATTGGCTAATTTGTAAATACCGGCCATTTCCGAAGAAAGGGTCACTTCCTGGGTTGCCTTCGCCGTACCGGTGGCATTTACGTATTGCATAATGGGTTGAAGACGGATATCCTCAACGGTAACGGGTATGGCGAGATCAGCGGTTTCCGACTGCTGTTGGTTGTTGCAGCCAAATAATGCGGCGAAAGCGGCAAACAGTGCTAAGTATTTAATATTTTTCATTGTTGTGTGGTTTTCTATTGATTGATTTTATATAATTCGGAAGGGAGAATAGGTTGTTTCTTTTCGAAATCGTAAAGAGTCTGAATTTTCAGGTTCAGCAATTCAAGTTTATAATTCAGCAAAGCCTGTGCATAAGCCAGTTTCCTGGATGAGAGCTGGTTCTGGTAAAGGCTGAGGTCCATCCCTGTCAGGTCGCCGTTCTCATATCTTTCAAGGTTGATTTCGTAAGTCAACTGCGCATTTCTCTCACTTTGTTTGGCGATTTCGATCTGGTTAAGCTGGTTCTGCAAATTCCGGTATACCTCACGTATATCGATGATAATCTGTTTCCTTTGTTCGTCAAGGTTTATTTCGGCACTCTTGATGGTTGCCTCCTGTGCTTCAATCCGGGCTTTTCTTTCGCCCCAGTCAAAAATCGGGATGTTAAAGGAGAGTTGTACCTGTGGGTTTCGGGTAGGTTGGTCGAACATGTTGCCAATCCGGTTATCGTCGCCAATGATCCCGTATGCGAGGTTCATCGATCCGGCAAATTCGTTCAGTGCTTTGGTCCTGATCATGTCAAACTGGTTTGATTCAACTTCAATTTCGCGCTGGCGAAGTTCCATTCGGCTGGTCAGGCCATTCTGGATTGCCTTGTCGAGGTCAACCGGCACAGCAACAGCTTCCACATCGGCATATACCAGAATGTCTTCAAAGAGGTCCATGCCAAGATACATTTTAAGTTGGTCTTTGGCATTTTCGAAATTCACCTGGTTGTTTTGCAGGGTCGAATTGGCTGTAGCCAGGTTGAGTTCGGCCTGGTATAATTCTTCACTGGCTGCCAAACCTGCATCAACCTTGTTTTTGATGATTTCGTAGCTCTTCTGGGTATTTGCCAGTTCCTCACGGGCAATGTTCAGATTCATCTGTGCCATATAAACGCTGTAGAAGAACTGGGTTACCGATCTCTCCATGTTCAGTCGTTGCATCGCATAACTGATATTGGCATTTTCGAAACTTAACTCCAGTTCCTTCAGCTGAAGTTTGAGCCTGTTATACGTAAACAGGGGCTGGGTATAATTCAGGTACAGGTTATTGGTAAATGTTTCGTTGGTGGTGGGCGCCTGTCCCGAGAATTCGGCGGTACTGCTCTGCCACCCGAAACGGTTGATCAGCGAAATGGTACCATCGGTTACCAGAATGGGCTGCTCAACCCTGAAAGTGGCATTCGATGAAAATGTCTCATTGGTGTACCATTCCGAAAAACGGGAGTCAAACCGCCTCGTATTGGTATAATCGACAGGCGAAACGCTAAGAGAGAATTTTGATTTGAGGGCTGCTCTCTGGGCTTCCAGGTTTTTCTGGTAACGGGTAAGGTTCAGCAACTGTTGCTGAATGGATGGGCTGTTGGTTTCAGCGATCGAAAGGGCCTTATCCAGTGTCAGCGATTGCTGAGCCTGTACATTGGACCAAAGGAGGCAAAGCATTGCGGGCAATATCAGTAAGCCGCCCAGCCTGTTTCGAAAAGATGATTTCATATTCCTTTTGTTTTGTTTTTTCACAGTGTATAATGGTTTTCGTTGCATTCACAGATCATTTGTGGTATTTGGCCAGTTCATACCGGATGGCTCCCCTGTCATACCCTATAATTTCACGAGTTTAATGGCATCGGCAACTACCGTTCTTAGTTCAGTCTTATTGCTCAGCACGATTTTGGATCCAGGCCCGAGGTAGAAGGATCCCAGCAGGTTCCATCCATTTTCGGCATTGTTTATCTGGAGGCTTTGGTCTGTTTCCCCATCGGTATGATGGATGACATACAAATATTCCCCTTTTTCATCTCCTCCGCCCCTGCGCCCGGGGCCAAATCCTCCACCTCTTGTGGCTGACTGGGCAATATAGGTATATACATCGTAATAGCCAGTTTCTTCCACAGGCAGGTTCCAGGTTGCTGTCTGGTCACCGGTGCCTGATTTGATGAAGTATGCTGATCGTACGTATAGACCATAAAAATCGGAGTTGGTAGTCAGTGTCCAGTCCAGTGGCGGCCTCCAGGAATTCATTCCCTTATATTTAAGTCCTGTCTCTTCCTCTTTAATAATCCATTTATGGAGTAAGCTGGTATTGTCGGCAACACTATGTTCAAATTCAGGGTCCTCATTGTCGACCACAATCTCGTTTGGCTGAAGTGTGGATACGGGAGTATCAGTAAGAAATTCTCCTTCAATTGGTACAGCCTTCAGGTCTTCCTCAATCCGTCCGAAAAATTGCATGATTGATTGCGGTATATTCCTCGATGCCAACGTATTGATGGTAAGTCCCCGTGGCTCGGAGTCAAACAGGTAACTGATTTTTTTGGTTTCCCCGGCCTTCAGGCTGAGAATCTTGTTGATTGAATTGTCAGCACCCGGTCCACCCATCATTCTTCCACGGCCTCCGCCTCCTGGCCCTCCCTGCCTGAAAGAGAGCTTCACGACTCCATCAACTGTGCTGGTGTTGCTTGCACTGAAGGAAACCATGGTACTGATCTGGTCACCAGCTTTAGTATTAACCGCGGTTATTGAGGAGAAAAGATACCCGGGGAGTTTGACCTCACTGAACCAGTCGTTCATTATGGGCGTCAGCGAAATATTGTATTGTGCAGCAAGGATGCTGTCAAAATCCGTAAATTTAATGATGTCGAATTGGTTTTCCTGCAACAAATTCCGGAGCATTGCGGAGAATTCTGCTTCTCCTGCATTTGACTGGATGGTGGTAAACAGAACATCACCCTTTAACTTGACCAGGTTGTCAGCCAACTTTCTTTGCTCCTTATCATTCAGCAGGTTTTCCAGACTGCGATCCTGTAAAGCCAGACTGGCCATTTCATCCTCGCTCATTCCGGTCATGTTTCGCATCCAGGTGTTACCCATGTCGTTCGACTGGCTTTTCAGATAGGCTTCAAGCACCATGTTAGCAACCGGCCATCTGTTGGAGCGGAGATGATTCCTGTAATAGTACATCTGGGGAAAAATGAAATGAGGATTGCTGGTTTCTGAAATTTCCATATTTCCTCCCGCCTGCATTGAAAAGTTTGGTCTTCCTCCTTCACGGGTGAAGTTTCCGGCAATATTGTTGATCATCCTGATTTGCAGATCTTTGTCAGTAAGGCTTTCCCCGTTGCGTTCGCTCCAGCGCTTGATGTTTTTTGCCTGGTTCTTAAAGTCGAAATCACGCAAGAGGTATCCTCTTTCCTGGATCAGGACCTGTTCGGGCTGCATTGTTTCCTGTGCTGGCGACCAGGTGCGTTCATAGGGTTTGAATTGGGCGGGAACTTCAACAATGGTAAATCGCTTAAAAGGATAGGACAGGCTGTAGATTCGCTGGAAGTCGCGAAGCCGGTCCTGGATCAGCGCAGGTATCGTATCCTGGATCTCCTTGAAGGAATCACTGAAAATGTCGTGTCCTTTGATATGCCAGATGCCAAATTCGATATTGGCGGCATTAATGTTTTTATATTCGTAATGACCAATGGCCAGTGAAATCTGGGTCAAAGGCTGATCGTTCGTGAAAATATACTTTCCGGGTGCTGTCTTTTCAAACGTTCCCTGAGAAACAGCTTGCAAAGCCGTGTCGGTTGCCACTTCAAGCGTAAAATCGGTAAAGTATGTATGATTCCACCCAAAGTTGCTCGAACTGTAACTGACCCCTGTTTCGGGATACCAGTTTGCTTCAGGCGTAAGCAGGGCATATTCAGGCGTGATAAAAGCATATCGCTTGTCGACATTGATGACGAATTCTCCAAACTTTTGTTTACGCGTTTCGTTATCGATATCCAGAAAACAATAGGTTTCATCTATGCTCCCTGCATAACTGATTTCCAGCTGAACGGTGCCTGAAGGTGCAAGCTGAGATGGAAGGGGCACGATCATCAGTTGGTTTTCTCTCCTGAAGTTCACCTCCTGGTTGTTCAGTTTGAGGGACGAAATAACCAATCCCGGATTCAGTCGCAATATAAGTGAGTCAAGCGCAACTGCATGGTTATTGACCAGTTCAATTTTTGATACTGCTTCAATCTGGTTGTTTTGGTGTGTCAGACTGATGTGATGTGTGACCGGATCGGCTGATGGCACCGCGGAATAGCGGTTGTTAAGCTCAACGGCCTCCACGCGATGGCGTTCCTGTGTTACAAAACGGTTCACATGAAGGTAAGCCAGATATCCTCCTACGGATATGAAGACAACACCGAAAAGCAATGAAAACCAGGTCATGGATTCTGACTGGGGCAAGCGCTTCAGAAGGAAAATGGTCAGCAGTATAAACCCGCTGCCCAGACTGAAATAGATTGCCCTGTGTGCAATGATGATGTCGAGGTTGCCAAATCCGACGATTTCGGATTTCAGCATGGGAATGTTGAACGACATGTAGTCGAACAGGTAATAATAATTATCCTTAACCAGGAAGAGGGTGATGCCGATATAGCCAAGAATGACAACAAAAGTCACTGCCTGGTTTCGGATCAGGCTCATCAGGAGGAAGGAAAGCCCCATGATATATACCAGGGTAGGTATACTGATCAGAAGAAGATAGGTCAGGTATGAAAGAAGCGGAACACTGGTATTATCGGCAATCAGGTTGAATATGAGTGCAATTCCAAGAATCGCAAAATTCAGGACCATAAAAACCTGCATATTGCCGAGGGTTTTCCCGATCACATATTCCCCATTGGTCATTGACCTCATGTAAATTACCTCGGTGGTGTCGAGCTTTTTGTCTCTCTTAAGGAAGTCGGATGCCAGAAAAACCGCAATAATCGCCTGGGCGACATTCAGGATCAGCAAGTTGAAATAGGGAATGGCGGAAGGAATTGCACGAAAGATCCACTGCGAACCGCCACCTTCCGATACCATGCCGAAATTCATGCCAAAAAGCACGACTATAGACAATACTCCGAAAATTCTAAAGAACCAGCTTCTGAACAGGGTTTTTCGTTCGTACTTGGCTATGGATTGAATGTTGTGAAATGAAATCATGTTTGTCTGGGTTTTATCAGGCCATAGACCACTGGTTAAGATTTTTCTCCATGAAATATACATAGGCGTGCTCCAGATTGGGTTCAATCTGGTGGCCATAATATCCGTTGATGTCATCGGCAACTACCTGCAGTTCCCAGCCTTTTTCGGAAGGGATGGTGGAAATCACCGGGTATTTGTCGTTGATTTCGAGGTATTCTTTCTCGGTGGCCTGAATCAGCCAGACTTTCCCATCGGCTTCTTTCGTCAATTCCTCGGGCGATCCGGTGAAAGCAAGAGAACCCTTGTTCAGAAGGGCTACATTTTCACAGGTACTGGAAATATCCCCGACGATGTGCGTCGATAGGATGATGATTACGTCGCGGGAGCTGATGCGGGAGAGCAAGTTCCTGAACCGGATTCTTTCTTCCGGATCGAGACCGGTGGTTGGTTCATCAACAATAATGATTTTGGGATCATTGATCAGTGCCTGTGCGATACCCAGCCGTCGTTTCATACCACCCGACAAACGGTTGGCATTGCGGTCGCGAGCTTCAAACAGTCCAACTTCTTCCAACATCCGGTCGACTGCCTCATGCCTGACACTCCGGCTTTTCATTCCGGCCAGCCTGGCGGTATAATCGAGAAACTCCCATGTTTTCAGCTTGGCAAAAAAACGGAAGTCCTGTGGCAGATATCCAAGCATGGCCCGAATTTCCTTGCGGTTTTTCATCAGGTCCAGTCCATCGATGGTTACCTTGCCGCTGCTTGGTTTCATCAGCGTCACCAGTATTCGCATCAGCGTTGACTTTCCTGCTCCATTGGGCCCCAGAAGCCCGAACATTCCGTTTGGAATTGTCAGGTCAATATCTTTGAGAGCCCATTTTCCGCCTCCGTATATCTTATTGAGATTTTCGATTTTTATTTCCACCTTGAATGCTTTAAAATATTGACGCCAAAATATGACCGTGTTTTCACGGTAAGGTTTAATCGGGTTAGCTTATTTGTTTGTTATCACCCGCAAAAGTTACAACTATATCCGCAATTCTCAAGGTGGTTGGGGTAATGACAAAAAAATGGCCCCGAAATCCGGAGCCATTTAAACACTTCTTCCTGATGAATATTATTTCTCTAACGTAAAGCGATAATCGTTGCTGCCATCAGCGAGGATCACATCGTAACTTCCGCTTTCCAGTTTGGAAATGTCAAAACCTTTCGTGGTGCTGAATTCCTTGCCCAGGGCGGCTTCGTATACGATATTCCTGTCTTTCATGAAAATAAGCTTCAGGTTGTTCTGATCAAAGTTGAGGTACGATACTTTCAGCATGTTGCCGTCAACCAGGAAAAAAGGATCAAAACGAAGCTCTGAGGCACCTACTTTCAATGAACCGTTCACGATTTCAATGTTGCGTTTTACCAAAGTGCTGTTGACCTTGAATGAAATTTCATACAGACCGTTTTCGAGTGCTGAGAAATCGTAAATTTTACGGTAATCTGCAGTGTTCTGCATTGATTGTTTGTAATATACGATTCTTCCTTCTCCTGATTTAACGCTTACCTCGATTTTTGCAGGACTTTCATTGATCAATGCAACTACTGCCCTGTCGGCTGAAATGGGATATACATCCAGTCTCGGCTTCTCAACGGCGCTGGTAACAACAGCTACCAGGGCCAGTACAAATGTTCCAATTGTTTTCATAACTGTTTTCTATTTTGTGATTGTTTACGGGACAAAGGTAGGGAGTTTTTATAAACATGTTATAAAACATACTTTACGGAGGATCCAAAAACATGTTTTATAACACATAGTTAACAAATCCAGGGTGTAAATTTTATAGTCTGGAGGCCTGAAACCCTTGGTATATCTGTGGTGGACACTGATTCCGGTTGATAGAGGGTTGTCTGTGCCATTATCTCCAAATTCATGAGAACCTTTTGGAAATTTGCCTTACCCTGCCCATTCCTTTCCGGGTAACCCTCTGCTTAAAACTTGCTATCTTCGCATTTTTGTTATGGAAATCCAGATATTGCAATTATTGGAGGGTGCCCGTCAGGCCAGGGGGTTAACTGTGGTCATTGATGTCTTCAGGGCTTTTTCGACTGCCTGCTATGCCGTAAGCAAAGGGGTCGGCCCAA
The DNA here is from genome assembly GCA_002419285.1 of Prolixibacteraceae bacterium UBA5740. Classification (GTDB taxonomy): domain Bacteria; phylum Bacteroidota; class Bacteroidia; order Bacteroidales; family Prolixibacteraceae; genus UBA1413. The sequence continues at coordinate 17,499 of DIFU01000054.1, forward strand.
TTTATCCGGTTGGGAATATTGATGAGGCCTATGCCTTGAAAGAGAAAATTCCGGAATCCCTGCTGGTGGGCGAGCGGAATGAACGCCCCCCGGAGGGTTTCGATTTTGGAAATTCTCCTGCATTGCTTTTATCCTCCGATTTAACAGGCCGGGCAATGATCCATACCACCAGCTCAGGCACACAGGGAATCGTGAATGCGGTATTGGCCGATGAGATCCTTACGGGTAGCTTCGTCAATGCCGGAGCCATTGTAAGGTATATCCAAATGAGCAAACCTGATACCGTATCGCTGGTATGTATGGGGTATGCCTGCCAGTATCCCACGGATGAGGATACACTCTGCGCTGAATTTATCAGAAACCGGTTGCTGGGAATTGAATCCGACTTCGAGGCAATGCGGAAAACCATCCGCCATGGCTCTGGTGCCCGGTTTTTTGAAGCAGTCAGCCAGAAATGGGCTCCATCTGCCGATTTTGACCTTTGTCTGGCTCCCGATCGTTTCAACTTTATCCTGAAAGCTGTCAGGCGAAAAGAGGGTCTTTTACTGGAGAGACATGACATTTGAATTGATGATTTCAAGAAAAACAAGATTAATTTACCGGGTGATATGACTAAGAAATATGATTTTGATGAAGTGATTGACCGCAGGGGAACTGACTGTATCAAACACGACCTGCTCGAACCGTTTTTTGGTTCGGCTGATATTTTGCCTGTCTGGGTGGCGGATATGGATTTCCGGGTACCTGATTTTATCATGGATGCCATCCGCAAGCGACTCGAACATGATGTTCTGGGATATACCTACAGAAGTGAAGGTTTCTTTCAGTCGGTGGTCGGGTGGGTTAAACGCAGGCATAACTGGACCATCGACAGGGAATGGATTACTTTCAGTCCGGGGGTGGTGTCTGCCATCACTGCATCCGTTCTGGCACATACCGATCCCGGTGACAAGGTGATTGTGCAGCCTCCTGTGTATTTCCCCTTTTTTGAAAGTGTCAGGGGAGTGCAACGCAGGTTGGTGGAAAATCCCCTGAAGTTGGAGAATGGACGCTATTATTTCGATCTGGAAGACCTGGAGTCGAAAATCGAC
>DIFU01000132.1 GCA_002419285.1 Prolixibacteraceae bacterium UBA5740
AACTTTTCCGCACGGCTATGTATATTTTTGTAGATCTATCTGGCTTCTTCCACCCGTAACCCAACATGGGTAAGTCCTTTCAGTACCTGTGGACGCATACCGTGTTTTATTTCAACCTTATATTCGCCAGGAACCGGGAAAAAGACACCTGTCCGGTAAGCTATACTACTATGAAATACTCCTGTAAATCCCTTGCCCAGCCAACGTCCCGACGGATCAGCCAGAACCATTTGCAATGTATCGGTCAACACCTCACCCCGGGGAGGAATGATCCTGACAAACAGCCAGAGATTACTGTATTCATAATTCTTATCATTCCTGACATTCAGATAAATATCATGATTTCTGGTACTGTTTTGGATTCCAAAGGAAAATACAACAAGTGAGTCAACTGGCCAGCCTTCCTTACCCGGGCTATGATATGAATCATATACCCGACGTTGGTCACATCCTATCGCAAGAATCGATACGAAAAAAAGGACAAGGATCAAATTTGTGAATCGAAAAACCATTATCTGTCCCTCCTGGGATTCCCATTCCTGGAATGCTTTTTCCTTTTCCGGTTATCCGTCTTGTCGAATCGATTAATACTATCCTGTCCGACCATATTCTGGAATCCCTCCATCTCCGACTTTCCTGCCGAAGGAATTTCGGCTGCGAGTTTATCGGGCCTGATTCCTCTACGGTTAAGTTTCTGTATTTCCTTCACCTTGGCAACAGGCACAGGAACAAGGTTGGGCAGACCATTCTGAAGTGAATACCAGAATGTACCTCCCATGATATCAGCTTTTTGAAAAACGTAATTCCCCTTATCTGTTTCGAGATGAATGTTTGACGGAGGAAAATCACGTTGGGCATCAATATACGTATCCAATTCAAAGTTTAGACAGCATTTTAGTTTTCCGCACTGCCCTGCCAGCTTCTGCGGATTCATTGTCAGATCCTGGTATCGAGCCGAGTTGGTGGTTACCGAAACAAAACTGCTAATCCAGGTCGAGCAACATATTTCCCTTCCACATGGACCGATTCCACCAATGCGTCCAGCTTCCTGGCGGGCCCCGATTTGCTTCATTTCAATACGGATCCTGAACTGTTCTGCCAAATTCTTTATCAGTTGGCGAAAATCTACCCGTTCGTCGGCTATATAATAAAAAATGGCCTTGGTTTTATCCCCCTGATATTCAACATCTCCTATTTTCATGTTCAGACGAAGATCTGCTGAAATCTGTCTGGATTTTATCATGGTGGCATGCTCACAAAGAATGGCTTCCTTCCATTTATCGATATCTGCGGGTTTGGCTTTGCGGTAAATTTTCTTAAACTCCCCATTTATCAATGAAGGCTTATGCTTTCTCATCTGCTCAAAAACCAGGTCACCTGAGAGCGAAACGACTCCGATGTCATGTCCCGGACTGGCTTCAACAGCCACAATGTCTCCTGGCACAAGGTTCAGATTGTTGACATTTCTGAAATAGTCCTTCCTGGTATTTTTAAACCTGATCTCAAAAATCTGGTCAGGATTGGCGATATTTTTTACATCCGACAGCCAGTCATGCACTTTGAGTTTTCCGCATGGACCATTGTGATTTGAGCAAACCCCTCTGTCTATCAAATTCATTTTATCCATTATACACCTATTATATAAGAATGGGATATTCCATTCATACAGGTTGGGTTACAAAAATAATAATAAACTAATGCATTGAATTGTAAATCAATTTGTATTTTTAGCCATCAACCGGCCGAAACCAGCGGATTATTCCTCTGAACAGGTATCCTGGTCATCGAACTTTTTGGATTCAGATCATCAGTTTTTATTCAATTTATGGATGATGGATCGTGAATCAATTAGCAGATAATGGATTTGCCGGGTCAACCATTTTGCATTTATTACATTTGTTTATCAAGAACTTAATTATTTATCCAACATGAACCGCAGAAACTTTTTCAGGAATACTGCACTGGGAGGCGTTGCTTTTACAGGCCTTACCGGTCCGCTTTCCTCCTTCGCTTCAGAAACGGCCAGCTCCAATACAGCACAGTTTAAGCTGAAATATGCCCCCGGCTTTGGCATGTTCAGGGAGCATGCCGGGAATGACCCGATTGACCACATAAAATTTGTCCATGATCAAGGGTTCAGGGCAATTTTCGATAATGGATTTATGGGTAAAGAGCCAGCCCTCCAGGAAAAAATTTCAAATGAGCTTGCCCGAAGGAACATGGACATGGGGCCATTTGTCCTGTACGCCGACTTTGGCGTTAAGTCAATGGTTACAAGGGATCCTGAAATGATGGAAATGCTAAAGAAGAAAATGCATGAGGCGGTTGAACTGAGGAAACGCACCCAAATAAAACAGGCATTGGTCGTTCCGGGGCGATACGATGAAAAACTTGCCTGGGACTTTCAGACTGCCAATGTAATTGATGCCATGCGGATGTGTTGTGACATTGTGGGACCATCCGGACTCGAACTGGTAATGGAACCACTTAATGCCCACACTGACCATCCCGGACTGTTCCTGACCACGATCCCCCAGTCATACATGATCTGCAAGGCAGTAAACCATCCTGCCTGCAAAATCGTCAACGATATGTATCACCAGCAAATTACCGAAGGTAACATCATTCCCAACATGAATATGGCATGGGAATATATCGGCGCTTTTCATATCGGGGATAATCCTGGCAGAAATGAACCCACAACCGGGGAAATTAATTATTTGAATATCTTCAAACACATTCATGCCAAGGGGTACGATGGTGTTTTGTGTATGGAGCATGGAAAGAGTATCCGTGGCAAGGATGGTGAAGTGGCACTTCTTGAAGCATACCGTAAAGTGGATGCCTTTTGAAGATTTGTGAAAAAAACCAGAGGTTGTCTGAAATGGCAATCTCTGATCTTTTTCAACTCTTTTTTTGTGTTCGGAACCTACCCGGTGTCATCTGCTCAAACTCCCTGAACACACGAATAAAATTGTTATATGATCCAAAACCACACTTTTCGCCTATCACTTCAAGTGAATATTTGTCCATCTCCTCTCTCGCAAGGACTATTTTCGCCTCTTCGACCCTATATCTGTTGACAAAGGCCGAAAAATTTACATTATAAGTCTTATTTATAAAGCCCGAAAGATAAGTTCGATTGGTTCCCAACAACGAAGCAACTTCCCAAATGTTTAGATCAGGATTCAGATAAACTTTATCCTCATCAAACAATTTCTCGATCTTCTTCTTAAAATCTCCCTGAGGCAACTCTTCCTCAATTACTGCTGTCAGCACTTCCCGATCTTTTCTTTCCAAATCCTGTACCACCGGGTTTTGCTCGTTTGCAAGAAATCCCAGCAGAAACAGCATGGATGAAATCAATAGCGAGGATATTAGTAAGCCCCAATCGTGATCATAAAGGTTGAATTTCCCGATTACATTAAATATAAAACTAAGGATTGCCGTGAATACCAGTGAAATGAAAATATTATACACCCAGTTGATATTGCGAAATTCGTTGTTCGAATAAAATTGGAGTATTTGCGCCCTGTACTTTCGAATCAAACGAATGCCTCCGATAAAATAGGTTACAACCTGCCCTGCAAATACTAAACGATGAAGTAAATAGACTACCTGACTGGTAAATAACGGATTATTATAATCAGAAGGTACCTTGTAACTCTCTTTGAAATACTCACGGATGGACTCTGAAGTTCCAACATCTGCCGACCTATGCAGAATTAAAGCAACCAGACCGAAAATAAAAGCCGGAATATAGTGATAAAGATAGGTGCTGTTGAATTGGCGATCGGTTGTCAGAAGTCTGACATACTGGTAATACATGGGGTACACCAGCAAGGATGAGCAAAGATAAACCGGATCGTAAAATAAGTAGACCTCAAATTGACCCAGAAAAAAAAGGGAATGGCCCAGGTAAAGGACAAAGGCAACCATCATAAAAAAACCCAAAAAGTACTTGGCCTTGTTTTTTTTGATGGAAGAATTCAAAAATACAATCAACCAAAAACCAGTAACATATATGGGTGTTAAAACCGCTATAGACTGTATCACAAATACTTATAATTTATAATTATTCCTAACATGATATAATGTACGATATGGTGAAAGTATATATCTTTTGTAAATGAAGATGATAGATTACTGATTTATCTTTGGTCAAGATTCATGAATTGAATTCATTAAAGAGAAAACTGTTACCAATTTTAAATATTTTTCTCTTTGTTCCCCTTTTAAAAATTAATATCCCCTCCGTTAAACTGGCTCGAGAGAGCCATTTTTTTTGCCATTCTGTTTTGGGATTAGTTCAATATAGTAGAAACATGATACCACAAATCAATGTTGTATACCTGTTATATTATTGACCACTTTGGAGTAATAGCCATATTTTTATCAGAGATTATCTATT
>DIFU01000029.1 GCA_002419285.1 Prolixibacteraceae bacterium UBA5740
GACGACACTTCGCCCGGTAGCTGCCAATCATAAGGGTTCAGTCAAGTCGCTGGCAGTGAAGTTTTTGCTATATGGAACACTGGCTGAGATTTTTGCCCGGGAAACAGGTTTCAACAAAGGATTGGGCGGGTCAATGCATGCATTCTTTACCCCATTTGGTGTATACCCCAACAATGCCATTGTTGGCGGATCGGGTGATATTGCCGTAGGTGCCTCTCTCTTCAAGAAAGTTAACCGGAAGAAGGGTATCGTTGTGGCCAATATCGGTGATGCTTCCATGGCTTGTGGCCCCGTTTGGGAAGGTCTTTCCTTCGCAACCATGGACCAATTTACCGAGCTTTGGCATGATGATATGAAAGGTGGCCTTCCTTTGATCATCAATATCATGAATAACCAATATGGTATGGGAGGCCAAACCTGTGGCGAAACCATGGGATATGGAATTGCTGCCCGCATTGGAGCGGGAGTGAATGAAGACCAGATGCATGCTGAAAGGGTGGATGGATACAATCCCCTGGCCGTGATTGATGCTTACCGTCGGAAACGGAAGTTGATTGAGGAGAAGAAAGGGCCTGTTTTACTTGATGTTCTGACCTATCGTTATAGTGGGCATTCGCCTTCCGATGCTTCATCCTATCGCTCCAAAGAGGAGGTGGAGGCCTGGGAAGCTGCCGACTCTATAGCATGGTTTGGGCAAGAGCTGATCAAAGAGGGGATTGCCAGTAAGGAAGTACTTCAGAAAGTGGATGAAGAAATTGCCAGTTTGATTTCATGGACACTGAAACTGGCCATTGACAATGAAGTTTCTCCTCAAATGAATATGAGGAATCAGCCTGATTTGATCGGCGATATGATGTTCTCAAACGAGTCGGTAGATCGGTTTGATGAACGGACTCCCGAAGTCAAACATCCGATGGAAGAGAACCCCCGCGTGAAACAGCTGGCCACCAAGGAAAGATATGCTTTCGATGCACAGGGGAAACCCCATTCGAAGATTAAGAATTATGTAGTTCGTGACGGAATTTTCGAAGCCATCATCGACCGTTTCTATAAGGATCCCACTATGATTGCCTACGGTGAAGAAAACCGTGACTGGGGCGGGGCTTTTGCCGTCTATCGGGGATTGACTGAGGCGTTGCCCTACCACCGACTGTTTAATTCACCGATATCTGAAGCAGCTATCGTTGGAACAGCCATCGGCTATGCCATGTGTGGCGGCCGGGTTGTCCCGGAAATCATGTATTGCGATTTCCTCGGACGGGCAGGTGACGAGGTGTTTAACCAGCTTCCCAAATGGCAGGCAATGAGTGGAAATGTACTCCGCATGCCCGTGGTGTTAAGAGTTTCGGTCGGTTCGAAATACGGTGCCCAGCATTCACAGGACTGGACTGCGCTGGCAGCACATATTCCGGGGCTGAAGGTTGTTTTCCCGGTTACACCTTACGATGCCAAAGGGTTGATGAATAGTGCCCTGCAGGGCACCGATCCAGTAATATTCTTCGAAAGCCAGCGGGTTTATGATATGGGTGAAGTATTTCATGAAGAAGGTGTTCCTGAGGGATATTACGAAATACCAATCGGGGAACCTGATATTAAACGGGCTGGCAATGATGTGACAATCCTTTCGATCGGCGCCACGCTTTATCGTGCATTGGAGGCAGCTGATATCCTGAGTGAAAAGTACAACCTGTCGGCAGAAATTATCGATGCCAGGTCCCTTGTTCCGTTTAACTACCAGTTAGTCATTGAATCGGTTCGCAAAACCGGTAGAATCGTGGTTACTGGAGATGCATCGGCCAGGGGCTCTTTCCTGAGGGAGTTGGCTTCAACCATTACTGAACTTGCCTTTGATTATCTCGATGCCCCGCCGGTGGTTGTGGGGTCTCGCAACTGGATCACACCTGCATATGAACTGGAAGAGTATTTCTTTCCCCAGGCTTCATGGATTATCGATGCAATACATCAAAGAATCATTCCATTGGATGGACACCAGCCTGAAATCGATTTTTCAGAGAGTGGACAGTTAGAAAGAAATGCCAGGGGAATTTAATCTCCTGGCATTTCCAATGCATTTTCTGTGCGTTTCATATTTCAAATAACAAAGCTGTTGAAGATGAGCCTTGTTCTTTTTTTTATTTAAAATATCCGGAGAACAGCCCCGATTTTAAGTATCGATTGATTTGTAAGGTTGTTCAACTCACATAGTTCATTTACCGTGACCTGGAACCTGCGTGCAATCAGCCAAAGGGAATCACCAGATTTAACGACATATTCCGATGGCGCATCCTTCATGTCGATTACATTGTTCTTCGGAGTTACTTTGGGTTTCTGAGCCAGTTGAGCCAACATTTCCTTACCATATATTTCCGGTCTGATCCTGCCGGCATCAAAATCGTATACCAGCTCGGGATTGTAAGCCCTTCCGTTTTCCCTGATCTCGAAATGAAGATGCGTGCCGGTAGCCCTTCCTGTGCGACCGCCAAGGCCTATAACCTGACCTGTATAAACAGTATCTCCCGCATTAACAAGAATATTTGACAAATGGGAATAATAGGTTTCCAGTCCATGAAAGTGGTTTATAACCACCAGCTTGCCATATCCATAATAGGAAGTTGCACGTGTGACAATTCCCTGGTATGCAGCAACTACCGTATCGCCCAATTGAAGTTTGATGTCTGTCCCGGTATGCATTCTTCCTTTTCTCATTCCATATTTACTGATCACCTTGCCGGGGAATGGAATAACAAACTGATCTAGAACCTCACTGAAGGAGGGTATAGCATCCTCATCAATCAGAAATACATCTGCTGTTACCGCAAATTCAGGTCCGATATCGAGGGTATCCGTGAACAGTTCTTCGTCTAAGACATACAACGGCACTGTGTCAGTTACTGCATGAAAACCTGCTTCAGCATGGAATGCAAAAAATAGGAAGACGATAAGAAATGTAAGTAATAACTTGAGCAACAATACTTTCACTTTTCGGAGAATTTGGTTTGTTTTGTTTTGTTTGTTTTCAGCAACCATTTCTGTTCAGCCGGAGGCAAAAATATAGAAAATTTTTCAAATGAAAATGTGAAATTTTCTATTGGCAGGATACTAAAGGATAGATTTTCAACCTTCTTTTCATTAATTTGGGACTATTATTGAGTTTGCACATGGAAAATTTTTATTTTTTTCTTTCAAAAAAAATCCAAAACCAGAAATTGATTTCCAATTCTGGAAAAATCAGGAAGGTGAATGGACATATCCACTCTCCATATTCGTTCAGCGCTTTCTCAGATATCAGGGAGCCTTTGTCGATGGCGGTTGCTGAAGGGATTGCTGTTTTGGGTATCAATGATTTTTATACTACCGACGGATATCGGGGCTTTGCGGAACTTGCTTTGGAGAGCAAGGTTTTTCCACTGTTCAATATTGAATTTATGGCTCTCCAGAAAGAAGAGCAAAAGGCTGGAGTTCGTATAAATGACCCCCAGAATCCCGGAAGAACCTATATCAGCGGTAAGGGATTGGCTTATCCTGTGTCTTTCAGTGAGCGTGCGAAAGCTAAAATGGAAAAGCTGATGCTTGAAAGTAACCGTCAGACTTATCAAATGGTGGATAAGCTCAACCTTCACCTTGAAGGGACTTCCATTGATTTACGGTTTTCTGCTGAAGATTTGCACCGTAATCATGCAAGGAACCTCTTTCGGGAAAGGCATATCGCCACAGCTTTACGAAATGCCGTTTTTGAAGAATTTGGTACCTCAGAAACCCGGAAGGCTGCACTTGAGCTGATTATTGGGGCAGAAGTTCCTGAAAGCATTTTGAATGATCGGGCAATCCTTGAAAACGAAATCCGAAACAGACTTCTCAAAGCTGGAGGACCTGCATACATTCCTGAGGATGAATCGGCATTTCTTTCTCTTGACGAGGTTCTGGAACTTATCATTGATGGAGGTGGAATTCCATGTTATCCAGTTCTTTTGGATGATGCGAAGGGAAACCTTACCGACTTTGAGGCTGATTTTCATGTCATGGCCCAAAGACTTAAAGACAAAGGCATATACATGATTGAGCTGATTCCCGGACGAAATGATTTTCATGTTCTGAAAGATTTTGTGACCTTATTTGACCAACAAGGATTCACGATAACTTTTGGTACTGAACACAATACCCCAAAACTTGATCCACTGACTGTTACCTGCAGGGGAGGTGTTCCTCTTGATGCGCACTTAATGCAGATTAATTATCGTGGTGCATGCATAATTGCTGCCCATCAGTATTTGGTCTCTGAAGGGAAAGAAGGTTTTCCGACCCGAAATTTTCCGAATCCCGACCGGTTGAATGAACTGGCCAGACTTGGTGAAAGTATTATTGATAATTTTACAAACAGCTGATAATGAATAATAGAATTGATGAGTTGGTGCAAATTTCCCAATATTATGGGTTAAGGAAAGATTATGTAATTGCTGGAGGGGGAAATACTTCCTGGAAAGATGATAACTTTCTGTATATCAAGGCCAGTGGAATCAGTTTGTCAACCATCACCGAGAATGGATTCTGTATTCTTGACAGGGCCAGATTAAATGCGATTTCTTCCATGGTGTTCAGCGATAATTCTGCCGTCAGGGAAGAACAGGTTAAAAATGCCCTGATGGCAAGCCGCGTTAACCCTGATTCAAGCCTTCGGCCTTCAGTGGAAACATCGCTTCATAATCTTTTTGAGTATGCTTTCGTAGTACATACCCATCCAACCTTGGTAAATGCCCTGATGTGCAGTAATGATGCCGCCAGGTTAACTAAAAAACTTTTTGGCGATAAGGCGTTGTTCATTCCATATTCCGATCCCGGATTTGTGCTTTTTACCATCATCAAAGAAATGATTCTC
>DIFU01000071.1:0-6029 GCA_002419285.1 Prolixibacteraceae bacterium UBA5740
GGATTGGATTTTACGTTAATGAAAACATATAAGGACGAAAATCAGCATCTAAGCCTTGAATTCGCTGTACATAACACAAATTCCGGGGAAGCAAAGGTAAGAATTCCTCTACATGGTTTTAAAGATGAGGTGAATCCTAATATAACCGGATCGCGTGGAAAGGCGGAATGGATTCCCAAGGCCGGACTTGAGGCTGTGATTCAGCCTGATGAAATCCGATCTCTAATTTGTGAAATTGACAATTGGGAGATGAGTATTCTGCCTGAGTTTGATATCAGAGTCGTTCGTAATTCTGGGGAACTGCATAAAATAAGCATGTTTAGCATACCTCTCTCTTATGTATCCACAGAAGGTGAATAACAAATAATTATCCTGGCTCTCAATTTACTGAGAGCCAGGATTCATTTCACTTTAATGTTATAAATCATGAAAAACCTGTTTCAGCTGATTCTAATTCTTATGAGCCTATCAGTTTCTGCACAGGAATACAAATCATTTGAAATAAATAACGTTTCTGAAGAAGAGGTATGGCCTGCTGTAACTAAAACCTTGCAAGCACAAAAACTCCCAAGAGTAACTGTTAACAAGAATACCGGAGTTGGTGAAACAGGGTATTACAATTATACCGCAATGATGATAAAAAACAGGTGCCGGTTTAAGTTTGAGTATGCAGCCGGGGATTTAACTGTAAGCATATTTGGAAGACAATACTTAAGCGATGGCGGTTGGGCTGATAATATGCTGCCCATGTCGAAAAACCAGGCATCAAAGATACTTGATCCTATTGAAAAACAACTTTCTGCCTTATTAAGCAACGGAATAAATACATCAGTACAAGCAACGGCATTGCAGACACAGCAAGCCACTTCGCCAAATCGTACAAAAGCAGGTGTTTATGATGATTTTGTGGTTGTAAAAACCGAAGACGATAAAGTTGATGTGCTGGCAGTGCTAATCAATGAAAACATTGTTGGGTTTGACCTTTGGGAAGATCAGAAAAAGGTTAAAGCGTTATTATTTAAAGAAAATAAAGACTCTGAAACAATAATCCTTGAATTTGACGAAAATGGATTTCCAACACATCTGAGAATACAAGAACTAGTTATCAAAATTAATGCAAATGATTCAGGTGAATTAAACCTTACATTAAATGATACTACTGGTAAATACGTTGGTGTACATCAGGTATCAATTAATCCTGTCCCTGTTCAGCCACAGACTGATGTGATTTTCGAGAATGACAATACTCATGGGCCATGTAATGAAACCGAAGTTATGGCTATGGATCTTACTCTTTCTGATTGGTTAGGCTATTCTTCCTATGCAATAACCCAGATAATAAATGGGTTGCAAAAAGACAAAATAGTGTCTACGGTAGCCATTGAATTAGGTAAAAGCCTGGGGGTAACTATTACAGATCCTCAAAATCGATTTTTTCTTAATGAACTTAGCACAGCAGTCGGACTTATAGGTCTCGAGGGAACAGTCAGTGCTGCTACTGCAACACTTGCAAGCTTTGCCCCCGCATTAGCTCCACTTGCCCCAATTTTGATAGGTTCAGGCGTAATTCTGGGCGGGTTAAAACTATCTTATGATGCCTGGATGAGATTAAAGGAAAGGCATTGGCCAACACCAAAGTTGAGCATTGCAGGATTTAACTCAGTTATTGCAGGGAGTTTTGGGGAATGGGGAAAAGAGCCTACCATATTACAAGCCGAATCAAATTACCCGAATGTTGAAATTCAGTGGGAAGTCGCATCTTCAGATCTTACAATTAAACCCATACAAATGGGAGATGAAAATTATGTTCCAAACTATACATCAGTTGAGGTTTATGCCAGGGAAACGGATGACCTGCTGCAATATATTGATGCTTATCAGATCATTGATAACAAGGAAATACGGAAAAGAATGAATTATACGATTGTTGCCCCTAACTACTATTATATGCCCTACCCAAATTGCAGTAGGCTGCATGATTTAGGGTTAATCACTGACGAACAGTTTGAACAATGCTCCATTCAGGAAGATTTGTGTAAAGATGAAATCATGGATTCAAAAGGACATATATTGGAAAACGATCCGAGAATTCTTGAAGCTATTTTAAGCGAACATTTGTTAAGTGCTTCCGGTTTGGTTGATGAATCATCCAAACTCGATTCGAAAAAGCTTAATATGGTTCGAAAAATCTGGAAAACAGACGGAACTCCCTATCCTACTGAAGAAGCAGGTCAGTTTCGTTCATTTGTAAAGCCCGCTCCCTGCATGAGTAAATGGTTTGGATTTCAGGACAGAGATTCCATCATACTTCTGGCCCACGAAGCCATGGATAAAATAAGTGTAAATGACAGCAAAATTAAGGCATTGCAAAAAACTGCCGAGATGACACTAAAGCAAAGTCAGGATTTTAATGACCCGCGTGTTGTAAAGATTGCAGCTGATATAAACTTGCTGGAAGATGATTCCGACAAAATAAGGGAAGGATACGGTGAGAGAATCAGCAAGATTGCCGGGAAAGGAACGATTCGTTTTTCATTTACCCAAACAGACCGCTCATCATGTTATCGCGCCAATGGGGTTTATGTATCGGGTGCACATTGGGAAAACAGCTGGTTGACAATTTTACTGCGGTTTGAAATCTCGCCGAAGCAATGTCGGGAAGAATTGGAGTATGGGGCAGTATTTGAAGGCGAAGGAATTGGTACCGTAACCTGTATTTATTATGGCAAAGATAAAAAGGAAATTTCGAAAGGAGCAATTCCTAATTTCTCCGGAAAGTTTCAGGCAGCAATCAATTTTCCTGCATTTGAGCAAATTGAACTAATTGATTTTTTCAAATCGGAACCAAGTGGTATATGGAAAGAATCGAATTGATTTACGGATCCATTCTGGTAAAAGATCTGGTTTGATCAGAGCGGAAAAATAATTACTGAAAAATTGAGGTGTGTTTAAAAGCTTCTGCGCAAGTTTAGGTAAACCCGGTTAAATTGTTCCTCCTCCTGAAATGTGCTTTCAACATTGAGCGAAAAGTATAATTTTTTGGTAGCCCGGTATGAGAAGTCGATTTCTCCGATATGTTGGACCAGATTATTGAAAGCATTCAGGTAATCGAAATTTACATATCGGTAGGAGGCTGATGTCGAGAGCTTATCATTTAGGAAGTATTTTGAAATTCTTGCCCCGTATATCTGTCCGTCAAGGTAATTGGTTTCCATGATGCTTGCCGATGCGTGGAATGTTGCTTTAATCGTCGGGATATCCGACCATGTTGCCGATCCATTCAGTGTGTTGGTTGGCCTGAAATCTCCGGCCCGGTTTCTGGTTCCTGCCGTGAGCCCCAGGGAAAGCACTCGCATAGGTTTGTAATTTACCCTCAACCTCAACCCCTGTCGGACCGATTGCTGCAAAACTTCATCAGCATAATTCCGGAAGGTTTCGTAATAGATTACATTTTTTCGGTTGTCGTAGATGCCGGAAACCGAAATTTTCGGGCTTACCCTGAAATTCAGCGAAAGATAAAAGCTCGTCAGGTCGATCATGCCCACAGGCTGGTCATTTTCAAGTTTAAACAGGTCGAGCTCAATGGAAGAAAAAGCGATGAGGTTTCGAAGAAGGGTGTTGGTATGCTGAAAATAAACCACCCGTCGGTCAGTTTTGCCGAAATACAGCTGGTCATAAAAGGCAACCGACGATTGGGCGTATCCATTTTTCATGGATTGGGAATGACCTGCCCAAAACCCATACCGGAGCAAGTTTGGGTTAAATCCGTAATCGGAAGGATCTGGCCGGGTCCCCGCAAAGATTCCGGCATGCATTTTCCCAAAGGTCAATGCGAACTCCAGTCCATCAAAAGAACCCATGTTGGCAATTCGCGGATTGATGATTCTTCCTGCCTTAATGGTCACTGACCTGTTCATCTCATAGTTAATTGCCAGACTATATATTTTCAGAGCATCAAAAATATTCTGACGAACAACATCCCATTCATTGATCCTGTGTGTAAATAACACATAGGTTTCAGAAGAAAGTTTTGAACCAGAAATGTTTAATGCAGAGGCCGATAGTGTGTACCTCATGCGGTAAGAATCCGAACCGGTTCCCGAAAACATGGAATAAGAAGCGACTGACAACCTTCCTGAAAACTGGGTATACCTCTTGCCTGGATCCTTTTCCATCATGGTTGATACTAATGCCTGTTCTCCAATATCCCTGTCAGGAATTTCAGGCTCCAGTTGTTCAATGGCTGGAGCCGAGGCCTGTATTTTTGGATTTGTCCAGACTTTATCGCCTGTTTTTAAAGCAAATTCCCCAATCGGATCACACAGGCATGAAAGGGATGATTTGCTCTTCACCACCAGTGTGGCCATTGCCGTGTCATTGATACTGGCATAGAGGGTATCGCCATCTTCTATTCCCACAGTGCTGACAAACTTTACATACACATTATTGGTGCTGATATAAGAAATGGTCCCTTCTTTAAGTTCATGTAAAGACTGTCCGGTTGCCATGTTTTTCCCAAATACCATCAGGACTGGCAGCAGGCAATATATGATCCATCTGGGATTGTCAGTCATCTTCGGTTCCGTTAGGATGGCACGAAAGGCAATTCAGGCTATTATATGAATATCCCCCAACCTCCTTGTGTTTGTCGTTCATCTCTTCCTGACGGTGCTCATGGCAATTCAGGCAAGAAAAAGCACTGTAATTGTTTTGATCCGAATGACAAGTTGAGCAGTTGTCCCATTCTCCTTTGTGCTTGCCCGAAAACACCGGAAAGTAGAAGGCATCGTGTATATCGAATCTGGCCGGTTCCCATCCTGGATCGATGGTATGGCAGTCGAGGCATTGAGTGGTGAATCCTGCTTGCCTGTGTGAAGGATTGACTGCGTTGTTATAATCCGCCTGATGACAACCATAGCAATCTGAAGGCAAGGGCTCAAAGATTCCTGTTTTATGACAAGCGGTGCAGTTTTCCAACTGATGGCCTTTAGTGAGCGGAAAGAAGTCATGGTTGATTCCCGTAGCCCTCCATTCAAATCCGTCAATCCGGTGACAGTCGCCACAGTCAGTCGGAAATCCGCCCTGCAGGTGATTGGGATTTGTGGCCGCTTCATAGTCTGGTCGGTGACAATCAATACATTCGATGCCCATTGGCTGAAATTTAAGCAGGGAAGGAGATTGATGGCATTGCTGGCAATCGGCTTTGTGATGAGCACCAACCAGTGGGAATCGGCTCAACTGGTGAATCTCCGTAATATTATGAACCAGCCAGGAATTTGGGTCGTGGCACCTGTCACAATCGAATCCGACTGTATTATTGTGCAAATCGGCATGACAATCGACACAACTGGATTTGGCATCGCTGAACACGAGGGTTATGTGACATGCCCTGCAATCAGTATACAGGTGTTGACCATCAAGGATGAAGCCTGTAGTTTCATGGCTGAATGAAGCCTTTTCTGTATCGTAGGTCCATCCTTGGGTGGAATGACAGTCAGAGCAATCCATTTTCAGTCTGTCGCCATGCGGGTTCTGCGGTACCCGGGCCATCAATGCCAGCAATGGCAAAACTATCAGGAATGACAACTTGCGCATGATATATCGTCAAATTTGTAAATGATGTAATTCCGTATGAGCCTGTCGGTTGGTTGGTGGCACTGAATACATTGCAGTCCGGCATGCTTGCCGTCAAGTTTAAACCTGGCATTGTCGTGGTTAAACCGCTCCGGTGACCAGTTCTCAAAAGCGTGGCATCTTTCACAGTCGTTCCTGCCGTTTACCACAAATTGACTGACATGCACATCTTCATGGCAGTTTTCGCAATTCATGCCCAGACCTTGGAACTGTTGATTGATTCTTCCGTCGTTCTCCCTGTAATGGCAATCCCTGCACGAAACTGCCAGATGCCTTCCAAGGAGACGAAAATTTGTCTCATCATGACTGAATTCTATCGTTTCCCAGGATTTCTCGCTATGGCAGGTTGTGCAGTTTCCTTGTGGAAAATATTTTTCCCGGATTTTATTCTCATG
>DIFU01000071.1:6062-7086 GCA_002419285.1 Prolixibacteraceae bacterium UBA5740
CTGTCAGTTTATGACAGTCGGTACATGGGGTGGAAAGATGGGCTCCCTTTAGCTGGAAGTCCGACGAATTATGATCTTCAAGACTGTAGGCAGAGGGTGTAAATCCCTCGGTTGAGTGACATTGCCGGCAATCAGGTGTCCTCCCATTTATGGCAAGTTGTCCTTTGTGTTCATCCTCATGGCAATCAGTGCACGTTGAATGCCTGATTTCCTGGGTGAGATTATTCGGATGGCATTTTTTGCAGTCTACGTATATATGCATTCCTGTGAGAGAATAGTCGGTCTGGTTGTGGTTAAATGTTGAAATCGACCTGACATCCCTGAATGAGTTTTCAGTGTGGCATTTCAGGCAGTTGCTGCCAAATTTGTTCTGATGTACATCTTCATGACAGCTGGTACAATTGGCGTGGTTGGTTCCGGCGAAACGCTGAAACTCCTGGCCGTTAAGGATTTCTTTCACATGACATAGTCCGCAATTCACGGTTTTGTGTTTGCCGGCAAGGGGGAAAATTGTTTTTGAATGATCGAAGAGGGAGGCAGGACTGAATGAATTCTGGTCATGGCACGATGTGCAGTTTTCAGTAAGTGTATTCTGGTGAACATCTTCGTGGCAGGAGATGCATTCGGTGCCCAGTCCGAGGTAGGTGTGTCCTTCAGTCTTTTGCGATATGCGATGCCTGATAAGTTCAGGCTTGTGGCAATCTTTGCATCCGGTATCGCTGTGCTTCCCCTCCAGCTGGTATCCGGCAAGGTTGTGGTTGAATTTTTGTTCATCCATGACCACAACCCTGAAATCTCTTCCGAAATGTTCTCCGTGGCATTCATGACACTCTTTGCCGGTGACTATCGTGGAACTGTGGTACCCTTTCCTTGCAGAAATCAGTTTTTTGATCTCCACATGGCATTCGAGGCACTTGGAGGAGGTTTCCTTATTACCGAGCACGTGGCATTTTGTGCAGTTGGATAATCCTTCAAGATGGGCATGGGCACTGGAGAGTCTTCCGGGCGAAATTTGTGCTTTTAA
>DIFU01000123.1 GCA_002419285.1 Prolixibacteraceae bacterium UBA5740
TCTTCTCCGTATCTTCTGCATATCTTGTCCATAGCAATACGCACAATATATATTGTAGCTACGGCCAATATACGTCTAAATACCGAACTTGGTCAGAGGTTAATCCGGGGATAAGCCTTATTTAATATTGCCGAGCTTTTCCTCAACTTCCTTAATTTTCAGTTTTTGCTTGTCGATCAGGTTAAGCTGGTCGCCCTGATCCCGCAGATTCTTGCCGACCTTCCTTTCAAGTTTTGAAATTTTCCGCTCATTGCGTCTGATCTGCTTTTCATTCGACCGGATATCCTTTTCAATTTCTTTTGCCGTTTCTGCATGCTGCTCCCGAAGGGCTTCGCCGTCGAGACCTTCCAGATTAATGGTTTCTCTCCTGTCGAGTCTCATACTGTATTCATCGTTTTCCCTTTTCATGTCAGTTATGTCCGACCTGAGAGAGCTGATCTGACGATCGCTCCTGCTTTGCCCCTTGGATAACTTACCCAGGTCTCTCTCCATTGATTTGAGGTTATTTTCCTCGTCCTGAAGTTCGAGGGATACGGCGTGTTTGTATACTTCAACGGCATAATCCCTGACAAACTTGAGAGCTGATTCACTGTTTTGAAGCATGTTATCCGATGAACCGATAAAACCATCTGCGGTATCAAAAAAGACCCTGGCGAATATCGTTCCGGGAAAAGCTGCAACCTGCAGGTATACATCGGTTAGGCCCGGACCAATCTCGCGTATTTCAACGCCTCTCATGATCCATTCATCTTTTTCCTGGACAAATTTGGGATTCTTTTTGAACATGCTAAAGAATCCACCCGGAACCAGCTTCTTTTCAAGGATGCTGACTGCATCATTGGTTTTGGCTTGTGGGATTTCAACTTCAAAGGCTGGCTGGTTACCTTTGGAGGTTGGATACTCCTTCAGGTTTACCTTGATTTCTTCCTGGCCTTGTGCAAATTGGAAAGTGAAAATAAAAATGATCAAAATAAGGGTTCTCATATTTTACTTGGTTATAATTTGACTTTTTCCTTTTTATGTCCGTACTCCTGAAGATTTGCCGTTGCAATGGTGCTTATCTGAAAAAAAGTACGAAGTATGAACCTATATGAATACGAATTATTCAGGCATTAAACATATGAAATTGATACGAAATCAGGAGCAAAAAGTTTACTAAACAGTGAAGTTAAAACAACTCATACCGAAGTTTATTATAAGGCAAAAAAAAGACCGGAAGAAACCGGTCCTTTTTAATCAACCTAAACCTAAACTAAACCAAAAACCAAATATGATATAAAATTATCTGCGTTACAATCAGTTGAATCTTACTTTTCGTAAAAACAACACCTTATAAACGTTACAAAGTTAAAGATTGTTCAGATAAATACGTAAAATTTCAAGAAAAAATACAAAAATATCTGAATATATTGATTGTCAGTATTGATAATATCGGTACTTACTCAATTTCGAAGACGGAAACTGATTTGGCAGGTAATTTCAGTCCTGTAAGAATATCTGCAACTTTGCCACTGATTACCTCCCGTGCCTTTGTTTTTCCATTTAGCATTTCATTCAGGCGCGCTGTATCGAGGGTAGTTTCCTTGTCGTTCTTATTAATGACGACCATGACCATGTCTTCATCGTTATACCGGAAATAAACATAGTGCCCGTCAAACGGTAAAAAATGCCTGGTTTTTCCATTGTGGATCACAGTTTTGTCCTTCCTCCAATTGAGTAACTGCCTGATATACGCCTGCGCTTCTTTTTCCCTGTCTGATAATCCTTGTCCTGTGAATCCATTGATCGGGTCGTCTTTCCATCCCCCGGGAAAATCTTTGCGGATATCTCCATGGTCATCGCCTGAATGGGTGAGCAGAACCTCGGTACCATAAAAGATCTGGGGAATTCCCCGGATGGTAAGGAAGTAGGCAATACCCATCTTGAAAAGGTCAAAATCCTGGTTAACCTGCATATAAAACCGGCTCATGTCGTGGTTGTCGGGAAAGACCACCAGGTTTGTCGGATCCGGATAAAGGAAGTCCATGGCCAGGGCATCGTACATTTGCCGCAAACCGTCGGTGCCAGGCTGTCTGAGCCCCGATGATACGGCATTCTGAAGGGGAAAGTCCATCATGCTGGGAATCTGTCCGTCGTATCCGTCAACATTTTTCTTTCCTTTCTGCCAGTATGAAACGATGGCGGGATCGTTATGCCATTCCTCACCAACATTGTTGAATCCCGGATATTCTTCAAGAACCCTTAGATTCCAACGTGCCATCATTTCCTTTTCCGGGTAAGGGTAGGTATCCATGCGGATGCCCGATAATCCTGCATACTCAATCCACCAGATACTGTTCTGGATCAGGTAGGTTTCCATGAAAGGATTTCTTTGGTTGAGGTCGGGCATCGTTGGCACAAACCATCCATCGATCATTTGTTCCCTGTCGTATTCCGAACCATTTGGATCCTGTATGAGTGTCTTGATGTGATTGGTAATCTGGTAATCTGGATAATTGTTGATCCAGTCGTCCGATGGCAGATCCTTCATCCACCAATGTTCCGACCCGCAATGATTGAAAATCATGTCCATGATCAACTTGATTCCCTTTTGGCTTGCTTTCATGGCAAAGTTCCTGTATTCCTCGTTGGAGCCATAACGTGCATCGACCTTGTAAAAATCGGTTGTTGAATAACCATGGTATGAATAGGATGGCTGGTCGTTTTCAAGCAAAGGATTGAGCCAGATGGCAGTAAATCCCATATCTGCAATATAATCAAGCTGGTCAGAAAGGCCTTGGATATCACCTCCGTGACGTCCACCTCTAAAGGTGCGGTTTGGTTTCTCCTTCATCCCCTCGATATGGTCGTTTTCCGGATTTCCGTTGGCAAATCTGTCGGGCATAACGAGGTACATTGCATCTGAAGTGCCAAAGCCTTTCCTTTCGGCCGAATTGGGTTCCCTCTCTTTTAGCTCATAACTGTATTCGGCAACCGTTTGGTTGTCGCGAATAAACCTGATGCTAAAAGAGCCGGGAAGCGCCTTGCCAATATTCAGGTCGATGAACATGTAATTTGGGTTTTCCACAAGTGACACCTGCTGAAGTACAACTCCAGGATGGTCAATGGCCACTCTGGTCATACCAATCTCTTCACCATAAACCATGAGCTGCAGGGAAGGATTTTTCATTCCTGCCCACCAGAACATGGGTTCGACCCTCTGAAGGCTTGCCGCTTCAAGTGATAAGGTGAAGGCAAGCAGAAATAATGAACTAAGTATTTTTCTCATATGCCTTTTATAATTTAATTGTTTTATTTTCTCCAGGGTTAAGAGTCATTTCCTGACCAATAACCTTGAGGGATATGGGCTTTTCTGATTGATTTGCTATTTGGAAATTCCTGTCAGTAATCCCTATGTCTAATACAGATTTTCTAAAATGGAGTTTAAAACTCCATGAAACCCAATTTTCAGGCAGCACAGGTAGGAGGTTAAGTCCCTTTTCGGTAACCTCAACACCTGCAACGTCGCTCAAAAAGCCATACAAGTATTCTGCATGTTGATTTTGGATGGCCTGGTTGATGTCTTCATCATACAGACTTGAATCTTGTTTTCCTGTTTTCGAACACGACTTTTTGGATTCGGCAGTGATAAATTCTTTCCACACCGCGGTTTCCCGGAGTTCACTAAAGCGGTTCTTTTCCTTCAGGTCCTTGTATGTCCAGGCATTTTCAGCCTTCATGTAGGCGATAATCCTGAGGCTCAGCTCGAGGAACCTGGATGCAATAGCGCAGTGATTGCTGTTTTTTTCTCCTGGTTCGAATGGAAGATTTTTCACCTTGAACCAACCCGACAGTAATGAAGCCCAGAACCTGCTTATGGCAAGGTGGATTTCGAATGTGCGGGACGAAATGAATTCCATGTTTCCTGTATAATGGTGGAAAAGCAAAAGTGATTGAGAAATAACTCCCATCATTTCCATCTCATTGTCAATGATCTTTCGATGATCCTCTGAAATTTCAGAAACCGGCTTGTTTTCTGGGTAAAATGAAGGTGTCTCGCTGAAAACCGACAGTTGGTGTTTGTTTTTATGATCAAGAAACTCCTGGATCTTCATGTATAAAAGTTCACCAACTTCCTCTTCGGGAAGATTTGCCAGCAAAACAATCAATGCTTTACCCTGAAGCAGCTCAGGGAGTGGCATAGGTTGATCTGGATTTTTCTGCATTGACTTCTTTTTGGAAGAGTCCCTGGTCAATGATTGTAGGCCGAGGTTGATTTCTTCCATTGATTTGAGCATCCTTTCTTCAGTGGCAGGATCACCCACCACATTAACAGGTTCAAATTTATAGATGTGTTGAAGTGACTCCGGTTGCAATTGATTTTGCATGTGATTTTTTTTTGGTTGATACAGCCATGTTTTGCATCTGGATATTTACGAGCGAAAATCCTTCATCGATCAGGCAGGGAATGCCGTCATGTCCGTTTCCCGAAGATGAAAGGAATTTTCAGCTGTTGTCCTTTTTTTTGTGCCAGATGACTGTCAACGTCATTTACGATAAATACAGAAAAAGCAGCAATCATCATGGAAATGCCTCCGGCTATCAAGGCATAAATAGCCTGGCCGTCGAAGTATTTACGCATGAAAAATCCAAGAATACTGGCAGCCAGAATCTGTGGAATCACAATAAAGAAATTAAAGATACCCATATAAGTGCCCATCTTATTGGACGGAAGTGATCCGGTCAGGATGGCATATGGCATAGAAAGGATACTGGCCCACGCAAATCCGATTCCCAACATGGGCAATATGAGCAGATTCGGGCTTTGAATGAACCTGAAGGAAAGGAATGAGATTCCTCCGATCACCAGGGCTATTGCGTGGGTCCACTTCCTGCTGGTATAACGGGCTATTACGGGAAGCAGGAAAGCCACCACGGCGGAGAATCCATTGTAAATGCCAAATAAAACCCCAACCCAGTTTGCACCTTCGTTATACAAAGCTGAGGAAGTGTCACTGGTTCCATAAATATGGCTGGTTACTGCCGGGGTTGTATATATCCACATGGAGAACAGGGCAAACCAGGTGAAAAACTGGACTAAGGCCAACTGTTTCATGGTGGCAGGCATATTTACCATGTCTGTAAAGATTTCCACAAAACCGTTTTTTATCACATTTTTGCCTGCCATTACCGCTGAGAGGAACATCAGGATCCCAAAGACGGTAAGGCCGCCACCCACGATAAACAGTTCCTTTTCCAGATCATTTCTGTAAACCACATAACTGATAAGTAATCCGGCAATCAGGGCGATGGATCCGTTTCGATAGAAAGCCGGGATCAGTTCTCGCGGGGTTTTTCCTTCGATGGTTTTCTCAACTTTAAGCTGTTTTCGATCATATTCCTCAAACTCATGGAGTTGTTCGGGTGAGTATTCCCTGGTCCGGAAGATAGTCCAGAGGACTGCCAGAAGAAAAACGGTGCCGCCGATGTAAAAGGAGTATTTCACGGTAGGGGGAATTTCTCCCGGATCGGCGACATTGGCAATGCCCAACCAATGGTCAAGTACATAAGGCAATACTGAAGCGACCACTGCACCAATCCCAATGAAGAAACTTTGCATGGCAAATCCGGTTGTCCTTTGTTCTGATGGAAGCATGTCACCCACAAAAGCCCTGAAAGGCTCCATTGAAATGTTTATAGAGCCATCCATGATCCAAAGCATACCCACCGCAACCCAGAGGGTTGGTGAGTTGGGCATAAAGAGCAGGGCTGCGGAAGCAAGGAGCGCACCAGCCAGGAAATAAGGCCGGCGCCTTCCCAAGCGGTTCCAGGTTTTGTCACTGTAATGGCCGATGATTGGTTGAATGACCAGTCCTGTAACGGGAGCTGCAAGCCAGTAAACTGCCAGCCTGTCAACATCCCCTCCGAGGGTTTGGAATATTCTGGAAACATTGGCATTTTGGAGGGCAAATCCAAACTGGATACCCAAAAAACCAAAACTCATATTCCAAATCTGCCAAAAACTTAATGAAGGTTTTCTTTTCATTGTTATGGTATTAAATAAACATGATGACGCCGTCTGCGTCACTGACAGAATGGAGGGTCTGAGTTATAAAAGACTGATTGAATGCTTACACAAATATACGGAAGGAATTTTTTAAAAAACAAACAAAAACGCTGTCTTCATTGCATGGAATAAATGATTGAGTGTTTTTTTCCTTATTTCAAACGATTGCGCTGATCATAAAAAAAAATAAAAAAATCAGATTTTGGAGGATCCCCTGATGATCAGGTCTCCCCGAAGTACCCTGGTTTCGATACTGTTGTTGCCAACATCTTCCAAAATCTGCTTCAATAGCATTTCGGTGGCAATGATCCCCATTTCATATCCATGCTGGTCGACCGAACTCAATGGGGGGTCGGTAATCGCTGAAAAGCGTCCGTCGGAAAATCCAACCACGGCTACATCTTTGGGAACTCTGATTCCTTGTTTTTGCAAGGTTTTCATGGCACCTATGGCAGTTATGTCATTCACTGCAAAGATTCCGTCGGGAAGATTCCCAGTCTGTATAAAGTTGAGAACAGCCATCCTGGCTTTCTCAAAATTGTCGGCTTCTACGACGAGGGAGGGATCAGGATCAATGTTAGAGTCCTGAAGTGCTTTGAGATATCCCTCTTTTCTGTTAAGGCTGATTGAGAGGTTCTGGGGCCCGGCAAAATGGGCAATTCTTTTCCTGCCTGACTCCGTAAGGTGCCTTGTAGCCTGGTAAGCTGAATAATGATCGTCGATAATTACCGAACTCGCCTGAACCCCGGGGGCTACCCTGTCGAAAAACACCAGCGGAATATTCTGTGCTACGACTCTCTGCAGGTGCTGGTAGTCGATTGTCTCCTTGGAGACTGAAACCAATATGCCGTCGACACGCTGTGCCAGAAGGGTATTCAGGTTAGACAACTCCCGGTCATACTTTTCGTTCGATTGACAGATGATCACGTTAAACCCCGCATCGTAGGCTACATCCTCAATTCCGCTGATCACGGATGAAAAGAAGAAATGGACTATTTCAGGAATGATAACACCAATGATCCGGGTACGCTTGTGTTTCAGGCTCAGGGCAACTGCATTGGGCTGGTATTTCAGCCTGGATGCCAGTTCATTTACCTGCCTTTTGGTTTCATCACTGATATCCGGATGGCCTTGTAAGGCCCTGGATACAGTAGACGGTGAAACACCCAGTTGTTTCGCGATATCTTTTATGGTCACCTGGTTGCCCTTCATAGTTTCTGGGAAATCAATAGTTCATAAAAATAAGATTTTTGACTGAAAGCAGGCAGATTTTGAAAGAAAAGTTTGCCGGTGAATGGATGCTTAAATATACCGACAAGTACCGGTATGTTGTATAACATGTTTTATGCAAACGTCACCGCAATCGTTTGCATAAAAGAATGCCTTAAACACCTGTAAATCTATTGGTAAGAAATTATAAATTCGCTCTGGAATTAAGGTTTTTGCTATAACTGACTGATTAATTGAATGCAATTTCAGAATGAAAAAAGTTCTAATTAAAAACATCAAATTTACTTATGATGAATGTTGTTCTTAAAAATGTAAAAGTCTTTTTGCTGTTGGGAACACTACTGCTTACAAGCATGGTGTATGCTCAGCAAAAAACGGTTACCGGAAGGGTCACGGAGAAAAACACCGGTGAGCCTATTCCCGGGGTAACGGTTATTGTAAAGGGAACTACCATTGGTACCATTACCAACTTTGACGGTGATTTTTCACTGACTGTTCCGTCTGATGCCCAGACGCTGCAGTTCTCATTTGTTGGTATGACTTCCCAGGAGGTTCCGGTTACAGACGCAGTGTACAATATTGTCTTAGCACCCGATGTCATTGGCCTCGAAGAGGTAATAGCCATTGGATATGGTACCACCAAGAAGGAAGATGCCACTGGTTCGGTCCAGGCGGTTTCAGCTTCCGATTTTAACAGGGGCGCCATTACATCACCACAGGAACTTGTTTCCGGTAAGATTGCCGGTGTACAAATCACGAATGGTGGTGGTGCGCCCGGAGAAGGAGCCACGATCCGTATCAGGGGTGGTTCTTCCCTTTCAGCCAGCAACGATCCGCTGTTCGTAATTGATGGCGTGCCGGTCGACAATGATGGCGTATCGGGTATGCGTAACCCGCTGAGTACTATCCATCCTTCGGATATTGAAACCTTTACGGTTTTGAAAGATGCTTCAGCTACCGCTATTTATGGTAGCCGTGCATCCAATGGGGTTATCATTATTACCACCAAAACCGGTCAGAGAGGCAGACCCATGAAAGTATCCTATAATGGTTTTGTTTCGGTGGGCAATAAGAGCGAATCAGTTGATGTTCTCTCGGCTTCCGAGTTTTCTTCAATGATTAACGAAAGATATGCCAACAACCCGAATGCCAAGGGTTTGGTAGGTTCATCGAATACTTTATGGCAAGATGAAATTTACCAGACGGCTGTTAGTCATGACCACAATGTCAGCCTTACCGGAAGTCTGGCCGAAGTGCCATTCCGTGTATCTGTGGGTTACTCTGATGAAGAAGGTATTCTCCTTACCGATGGACTGACCCGCTATACCGGAGCTATCGGATTAAATCCCAGTCTTTTCCAGGATCACCTGAGGGTTAACATCAACCTGAAAGGTATGTACAACGAGAACCAGTTCGCCAACCGTGGAGCCATTGGTACAGCAGTTTCTTTTGACCCCACACAGCCAATTTTTTCCTCGGGTAACACAAAGTATGACCCGGCCAAGCCTTTTGGCGGATATTTTACCTGGCTGAACAACGATGGTGACCCGATTTCCATTGCACCAATCAACCCAATGGCCCAGCTGATGATGACCGACGACCAGGCCAATGTTTTCAGGAGCCTTGGAAACATCCAGCTTGATTATCGCATGCATTTTCTTCCTGAACTGAGGGCTAACCTCAACCTGGGCTATGATGTTTCAAACAGTGAAGGGAGCATCATCCGCCCTGAAACCTATGCCGGAAACTATGACAAGGTAAACGGTGGCGGAACCAAGAATAATTATACCCAGGACAAAAAGAACAGCCTGCTCGATTTCTACCTCAATTATGTGAAGGATATCTCATCCATCGACAGCAGGATAGATGCAATGGTCGGTTATTCATGGCAGCATTTCTGGAGGGCTGGCGAAACCCTGGAAACCAACTACAAGGGAACAGTTACCCGTCAGGACACCGATTATGAAACCGAAAATTACCTGGTTTCATTCTTCGGCCGACTCAATTATGCCTTCAAGAACCGTTATCTCTTTACCGCTACCGTGCGTCAGGACGGATCCTCCAGGTTTTCGCCCGATACACGCTGGGGTGTCTTCCCGTCTCTTGCATTTGCATGGAGGATAAAGGAAGAGGGATTCCTGAAGGATGTTTCCGCAATATCAGACCTTAAACTTCGTCTGGGTTATGGTATCACCGGCCAGCAGAACATCACCGACAATGATTATCCCTACCTGCCACGCTATACCATGGGTGACGACTACTCACAGTACATGTTTGGAAATACCTGGTACAATACCTATCGTGCCGAAGGTTATGATGCCAACATCAAATGGGAAGAAACCACCACCTATAATATTGGTCTCGATTTTGGATTTGCCAATGGCAGAATATACGGTACCGTTGATGCCTACCAGCGTCAGACTGACGACCTGATCAACTTTATCCCGGTTCCTGCAGGTACCAACCTGACCAATATGTTGCTTACCAATGTGGGTAACCTCGAAAACCGTGGTCTTGAATTTACATTGAACACCATACCGGTACAAACTACCGATTTTACCTGGGATCTTGGATTTAACATTTCCTATAATGAGAATGAAATCACCAAGCTGACTGCTTCTGACGATCCTACTTACCTAGGTGTATTCACCGGTGGTATTTCAGGGGGTGTCGGTAACAATATCCAGATCCATAGTGTCGGTTATCCGGCCAATTCCTTCTTTGTATACGAACAGGTTTACGATGAAAGCGGAAAACCGGTTGAAGGTCTGTATGTCGACCGTAACAAGGATGGAAGGATCTCTGATGATGACCGTTACAGGTATGAAAAGGCTGCTCCCGATTTCTTTATGGGTCTGACTACCAAACTGAATTACAAGAACTGGGATTTTTATGCTTCCGGTCGCGGTAATTATGGCAACTACGTTTACAATAACGTGTTCTCGGGTGGTGCAACCTATAATAACCTCTATAATTCGGCAGGTTACCTGAACAGCCTGAACAGAAATGTCTTTGATTCCGGCTTTGAAAACCCGAAATACTTCACGGATTATTACGTAACCAATGCCTCATTCTTTAAGATTGACAATATTTCACTGGGCTATACACTTGAACAGCTGTTCGGAGAAAAAGTCAATATGAGGGTTTACTCTACCCTGCAGAATGTTGCCACCTTCACAAAATATGAAGGTCTGGATCCCGAAGTTGGCGGAGGAATTGACAACAATCTTTACCCGCGGCCACGTACGCTGGTGTTTGGTGTAAATATTGATTTTTAACAGATTAACAATGAAAAAGATGATTAGGAAAAATACAAAATATCTGTTGACAGCGGTACTGGCCTTTATGTTTGCCTTTACCGGATGTATTGATGATCTGGACACATTGCCTCTTGACCCGGATGTAGTTACCTCAGCCGATGTGTACAAAAAACCTGAGAACTATAAATTGGTGCTTGCAAAGCTGTATGCCGGATTATCAATGAGCGGACAACAAGGTCCTGCCGGACAAGGTGATATCAGTGGATTGGATGAAGGTTTCGGACAATACCTGCGAGGTTACTTTTACCACCAGCAACTTCCGACTGATGAAGCAGTCATTGGCTGGAATGATGCAACACTTCGTGATTTCCATGACATTGACTGGACTTCGACCGATGGTTTTGTCAGTGCTTTCTACTACAGGGTATTCTACCAAATTTCTGCTACCAATGAGTTTATCAGGGAAACAACACCCGAGAAATTGGATGAAAGAGGTATTTCAGGAAATGTCAGGACTGATATTGAAATGTTCCGTGCCGAAGCCCGCTACCTGCGTGCCCTGAGTTACTGGCATGCCATCGACCTGTTTGGCAATGTGCCCTTCGTCACCGAAAACG
>DIFU01000086.1 GCA_002419285.1 Prolixibacteraceae bacterium UBA5740
AGCCTGATGAAATGTCCAATATACTCCTCCTTGATATGGTTTGATTCGGAAAGGTCAAGGTTCACAACCTGCATTTGCCGGTTTACCTGTTGTAATTCGAGGTTAAGCTTTTGCAAATTATCATTGGCGATTTGCAGGTTATGCCTTGTCGCTGCGAGTCGTCGCATCTGGCTGTAAATATAAACCAGAGCAACCCCAATCAGCACCAATAAGGCACTTATCATGACCAGATACTTCTGAAGCTGGTCGTTTTTCTTTTCAACCGTCGCCTGGTAAGTCTGGTCAATCAATGACAAGATCCCTGCACTCTGTAAACTGCGTAGCCTTGCATTGTAATAGACTGTTTCGTTCCAGGAAAAACGGATATAATTATATGCCCGCTCCATGTCACCTTCATCGTACAAAATTTCGGCAAGCATCCAGAGCGAGGCATGGTCTTTGGTCGACGACTTGATATCCGACAAAGCAGATAGGGCCAGATAGTATTTTTCACCCTCCAGATTGCCCGCCACCCGATAAATCAAAGATCTGTTATAGCATGCAATGGCATACTCCCGGGTGCCTGGCTCGCTCTTGTTAAGACGATTCTCATTCAGTCGAAGGGCAGTCTCAGTTTCACCCGAATTTCGCAGGTCATCCTCACGGATCGCATTGTATAAATCATACTCTGGTGTTAAAAACTGGTTCAGCGAATCCCTGTACAGGTTTGAAATATCCCAGTAGTTCTGGGCAACCTGGGTATATTGCGTATAAAATGCAAGTTCGGAATACACATGTCGCGAAGTATTGAAGTATTCAACGACCAAATGTTCAGGGAGTCCAATCCTGTTGATTGATTGCAAAAGGTCAACCGCTTCGGTATACATTCCTGTTGATCCCATTACAGAAGCCAGTTTCAGTTTGCTTTCGCATTGTCGTTCCTGATCATTCAGGGCACCCGCGATCTTAATGTTAAGGTTCATGTAACGAATGGCCGAATCAAGGATATATGGCCGGTATTCCTCAAAAATTTCAGCGTTGAGTTCATACTCTTCGATGCTACTTTGCGGAACCTCAGCCAACCTGCCTTTCAGGGTTTCAATTCTTTGCTCCTTTTGGATGGTGTAAATTTCATGGTTTACTATTACCTGATCCAACTGTTTCAAGAGGGAATCGATCGGATACTGACTGTAACCGACTGCAGGGATCAGGAGGATCAGACTAAACCACAGATTCTTTTTCAACATGAACTATGCTTCATAGGTTTGGCTGTAAAATTAGAAATAACCTGAGTATTTCCGAAACATAAACAGAGATACTCGCATCACCAATATGATCAACAGGTTTTGCGAATTTCCTATTGGATAAAAAATAGCACCTCAATTAAAAGTATTCTTCCTACCAATTAACACTACGGTAGTGATACCATACTTAACGTTATGGCGTTGCATAATTTCCCGCCAGGTAGTGATATGAATGTCGTTATCTTCAAAGAAACGATGAATCTCCGGATCCGAGAACATTTGTGCCTCCCAGGATCTTTGCTGCCACGAGCCGGTGATTGTTTTCAGGTTGTCGGTTTCCACAGAGGGATGGAAAATTATTTCTGTCAGGCCCGGATCCAGTGCTGTCACCATTTTCATAAAATTGGATTTGACTTCCCCGTATGATTTACCTTCTGACACACTGCCAAAGTTATCGGGATGCGGAAGCGAATAATCTGCCAGCAGCTGGATTACCTCATCATTTATGGGATATCCGGCTGCACGATAGAACGTGGCTACCTTGGGATTCGAAAGGTCGATAGCATTGGCTGGAATCTTATATTATTCGGCAACTTTCAGGAAAACCTTGACATATGCCGGTGAACCATATAAGGTTCCCATGTGGGTATCGATATGGGTTGGGCGCAATCCGAGTGAGAGCATCTTATCGACTTGGGCGCGGATTGCTGTTTCGACTTCCTCAGCAGTAGCGTGCATCACTACCTCAGGTACGCTTCTCCACATTTTTTCATCTTTATCCAACAATCCCGGAACCTTCCCTGGCGGGGCAACCGGAGGCCACCTCCAGCTCTTCCATTCACTGGTGAGCGTCAAATGCACATTATTATTAATAAAATAAGGTCCTGACGAAATATTCAAACAGAAAACTTCAACCATTTCAGTTAAAATTAAAAGCGACCTCCGGCAAAAACCGCATATCATTCAAAATATTACATTTGACAAAGGAATAATTTAAACTCAGCCTGCATATGAAATTCTATCTTCCCTTTCTGTGTTTGACCCTCCTCTCAGCCTGTACTTCTTCGGTAAAAACCAAAATGGATTCTGACCTCGCCAACAAAATCAGGAATGACGAATATTTTGCCTTTGTGAAAGAAAAAGCTCTGGAGATTGTGGGTACAGGTTTCAATGCAGGTGACGGCTATCGGGAAGTGTGGATCCGTGATTTTAACACCTTCATCGAATTATCAGCCCAAGTCTTTCCCAAGGAGGAACTAAAGGAGAACCTGCTCGTGTTTTTCAGGATGCAGGGCGATGACGGAAATATCATCGATGGATTTACACCAGCTGAAAAGATCGGGGAAGGAGAAACCGATTTCTCATATTCAGAATTGGAACCCCGCTATGCCGGCCATAAAAACACCGTGGAAACTGACCAGGAGTCGTCCCTGATTCAATCAGTTTACAAATACATTCAGGTTACGGGCGACAGCTCCATTCTGACTGAGGTGGTGGGGACCAAATCGGTTGCCCAACGCATGGAATGGGCCTTGGAATTCCTGATGAACCATAGGTGGAACGATCAATACGGACTGATCATCGGGGCAACCACAGCCGACTGGGGAGATGTGCAGCCCGAGCATGGATGGGGAGTGGACCTCGACGACAACACACACCCGGCGATTGATATTTACGACAACGCCATGCTTTTGATTGCCTTGGATAACCTCATGGACATGCTGCCCGACGCCAGGACCAGATGGGAAAGCACCCGTGACCAGGTGGCAGCCAATGCCCGTAAATTTTTATGGGACGAGCAAAACCAGAAGTTCATTCCCCATATATACCTCGACAAAGGTTCTCCTTTTCCCGATGATTTTAACGAGAATGAGATATTCTACTTCGGAGGGACTGCCATAGCCATCGAAGCGGGACTGCTCAGCCAGGATGAAATCAAAACATCGCTCGACGAAATGGTCCGGCGCGTGAAGCTGGCAGGGGCGCCTTCCATTGGATTAACGCTATATCCCCCCTATCCCAATGGATATTTTGCCAATCAGATCATGAACCCCGAATACAGTTACCAAAATGGGGGCGACTGGACCTGGTTTGGGGGCCGCATGATCCAGCAACTCATCAAGACAGGGTTCGTGCATGAGGCATATGAACAAATCCAACCCATGGTAAAAAGGGTGAAAGACAACAACGGATTTTTTGAGTGGTACTCCATCAATAACGAACCTCGAGGGTCGGGCACCTTCCGTGGCTCCGCCGGAGTCTTGTTTAAAGCCATCGAGATGTTTGAGGAATGGGGTGAAAGGAAAGAATAGGTAGCTGTAGTCCTTAAAAATCCAAATTTGAAACTGCGCCCAATTTATGACAGAATGACTCTTTTGAACATTTTATAATATATTCCTCAATCCCAATTTGATCAAATTCTCAATATAGACTCTTGATTTTCTAGATTTTATAAATCTCTCCCTTTCCGCAGCATCCTTTTTTTCATGATATCTTTCCACATATTTAATTTCCCAGGGAAACCCATTATCGGTATACTTCCCTTTCTTACGGTTATGCTCTGATATCCTTCTATACAGGTCATTTGTATACCCGACATAGTAGCGATCCAGCTTTTGGCTGTAAAGGATATAAACGACGTATTCTCCGGTAATCTCTGATTCCATAGGTTCTGTTCAATTTGATAGCATTGGAAAGATTAAAGCCAAGGGCATTTAGGATAACGAAAAAAGCCTGCTTAAGCAGGCTTTTTGTGCTGGTGACTCAGCTGGGATTCGAACCCAGGACCCCATCCTTAAAAGGGATGTGCTCTACCAACTGAGCTACTGAG
>DIFU01000030.1 GCA_002419285.1 Prolixibacteraceae bacterium UBA5740
GAGAATATGAAAGATGAGCAAATGCCCGGATTGACATTTTTAAACCGGTTGTTGGCCCTGTCCCATGGTGGGGTCGCAATACGGATGTTCAGCATCACGATGTTGCCTTCGGCAGGGTGGTTGGCCATGGAATAGGCACGGAAGGTAGCTTCGGGGTTTTTCATTTTCAGGTCAAACATGCCGAATTTTTCCCATTCCTCCCTGAATTCAGGCTGGATGTCCATATTCTTGAAGTCAACTTCAATTTTTGGAACGTCGATTTGTATATAGCCACCTGATTTGAAATCGAGGGTTTCGCCTTCGGGAAGTTTCACCACAAACTCCTTGATGAAGGTTGCCACGTTACGGTTGGACACGACTTCACATTCCCATTTCTTGACTCCAAGGATTTCCTGGTGCATATGAACTTTCAGATCTTCCTTCACCTTTACCTGGCAAGCCAGACGCCAGTTTTCATTCTGTTCCTTACGGGTAAAGAAACCCACTTCTGTTGGAAGGATAGAGCCACCGCCTTCTACAATCTGGCAGCGGCACATGCCGCAGGTTCCTCCACCTCCGCAGGCTGACGGAAGAATCACCTTGGCATTGCTGAGGGTGGTCAGCAATGTGCTTCCGGGTTCAGTTTCAATCTCTTTGTAACCGTCGTTGATATTGATCTTGACAATTCCGGAGGGCATCAGTTTCTTTTTGGCAAAAAGCAGAATTGCCACCAGCAAGACGACCACCAGAAGGAAAACCAGGATACTTGCGATTACTACGGTAGTTTGAGTTGATAATAATATCATCGTTCAGACTTTTTGATTATTAAAGTTTAATTCCCATGAAGCCCATGAAAGCCAGACCCATCAGGCCAGTCACGATAAACGTGATTCCAAGTCCGCGTAGGGGCGCAGGTATATTGGAGTACTGGATTCTTTCACGGATGGCAGCGATGCCAACAATAGCAAGAAACCAGCCAATACCTGATCCGACACCGTACACAGTGGCTTCGGCGATATTGACGAAGGCTTTCTGTTGCATAAAGAGTGCACCTCCAAGGATGGCACAGTTCACCGCGATCAGGGGAAGGAAAATACCCAGCTGATTGTAAAGAACCGGTGCAAACTTTTCGACAATCATTTCGACCAGCTGCACCATGGAAGCGATGACCGCAATAAACATGATAAAGCTGAGGAAGCTCAGGTCGACGGTTGCAAAAGTGGGACTGATCCAGCTCAGTGCACCTTCTGTAAGTACGAAGTTCTCGAGCAGGTAGTTGACAGGTACGGTGATGGCCAGAACGAATACGACTGCCAGCCCAAGTCCGGTGGCGGTTTTTACCGATTTTGACACTGCCAGGTATGAACACATACCGAGGAAGTAGGCAAAAACCATGTTTTCAATAAAGATGGACTTGATAAATATGTTAATCAGATTTTCCATTGACTCAAATATTTAGCAATTAATTCTCAATCAGTTTACGGTTTCTGCCGCGCTGTACCCAAATGATGATACCCACAACGATCAGTGCCATTGGGGGCAGGATCATCATACCGTTATTTTCATAGAAACCACCGTTAGAGATATACCAGCTCTCGGGAACAATCCTGTATCCCCACACGGATCCTGAACCGAACAGTTCGCGGAAGAATCCAACAACGATGAGAATCCAGGCGTACCCTGCCCCGTTTCCGAGACCGTCGAGGAACGACTGCCAGGGTTTGTTACCTAAGGCAAAAGCCTCCAAACGACCCATCAGGATACAGTTGGTAATGATCAGTCCCACAAACACGGACAGCTGTTTGGAAACATCATAAACAAATGCTTTCAGGATCTGGTCGACCAGAATAACCAGGGAGGCAATAACTACCAGCTGGACAATGATACGGATCCTGTTGGGAATGGTATTCCTGAGCAGGGAAACAATCACGTTGGCGAAGGCTAGTACTGCAATAACTGAAATGGACATAACCACGGCCGGCTTCAACTGCGCGGTAACTGCCAGAGCTGAACAAATACCCAGTACCTGTACGGTAATTGGATTGCTGTCGTTCAGCGGATCAGTCAGCAGCTTTAGATTTTTCTTGGAAAATAGTGCTTCTTTTTCACTCATGGCTATGATTTTTTCCGGGTTATAAATTTCTGATAGCTTGTCAGGTCATCGAGCAACATCTGCTCCAGGCCTTTACTGGTGATGGTACCTCCCGAGATGGCATCCACCTTGTGTTCTTCGGGAGCCGACTCGCTTGATTTGGCAACGATAATCGAAACCAGTTTTCCGGAGGCATCAAAAATGGATTTGCCGGTAAACTGTTCCTCGAAACCTGGGGTCGAGATTTCAGCACCCAACCCCGGGGTTTCTCCCTGGTGGTCAAAATTGGCACCGAAGATGGTATTCAGGTCTTCATTTAAGGCAACAAACCCCCAGATCGGTCCCCAAAGTCCTGCACCCCTCAAAGGGAATATATACTTCAGTCCCGTTTCGGTCTGGCATTCAAACACGGGAAGCAGACGCTGTTCCAATGGTTTTGCTTTCTGAACTTTCAAGTCGACGGTGAATGCATCCCCTTCGACAACTTCTCCTTCAGAATTGACAACGTAGCTGTTGACAATCTTTTCGGCGTATACCTGTTCAGCGTCTTTGGCTGTAGTCTCAATGTTTACCGAAGCCAGAATGTTCTGTTTCTTTTCGATTTCGGTGTTCTTGTTCTGCATGGGCTTGAGCGCGATGGCCGCAATTGAGAGAATGGCAGCCACCAGGATAACCATCACCGATGCATATATGAATGTGTAATTATTACTGTTCCTGTCCATAATGGTTCATATTTTAATCATTAGGCTGCAACTTTCGCTCTTTTCAGGCGGCGGTTGATATTCCCTTGTACAACATAGTGGTCGATCAGCGGGGCGAAAGTGTTCATCAGGAGGATGGCAAGCATCATTCCTTCCGGATAGGCAGGGTTGACGACCCTGAAGAGGATAGCGGTAATCCCGATCAGGAAACCATAAATCCATTTGCCCTTGTCGGTCTGGGCGGCTGAAACCGGGTCGGTTGCCATGAAAACAGCCCCGAAGGCAAAACCGCCAAGAATGAAGTGGTGCCAGAAAGGCATGGAGAAATAAGACGCAGCAGCTGGCGAAAGTCCTTCGATTCCCGCTGACAGGTTTAGGATAATACCCATCACCGCGCCTCCCACGAAAGTGGAAAGCATGATTTTCCAGTTACCAACTCCGGTCACGATCAGGAATAACGCTCCAAGCAGTATCGCAATGGTGGAAGTTTCCCCGATGGATCCTGGAATCAGTCCGATAAAGGCATCGAGAACATTGAAGTCGATGTTTCCTGCAGCGGCATCTGCCATTGGAGTCGCTCCCGTGAATCCGTCGATCACCTTGTCTCCGTCTTTTAATGCGATCCATACCTTGTCTCCCGACATTTGGGCAGGATAGGCGAAGAAGAGGAATGCACGGGCAATGAGAGCCGGGTTCCAGATATTCATTCCGGTTCCGCCAAAAACCTCCTTGCCAAAGACAACGGCAAAAGCGGTGGCAACGGCGACCATCCAGAGAGGGGTGTTGATCGGCATGACCAGCGGAATCAGCATCCCCGAAACGAGGAAGCCTTCGTTTACTTCGTGCCCTCTCATCTGGGCAAATATGAATTCAATTCCCAATCCAACAACGTACGATACGATTATGACAGGCAGAACCTTAATCAGTCCATATAAAAAGACGTTGAAAAAGCCTGTGGCGGCAAATTCACCGATGGCATGGTAATGCTGGTAGCCAACATTGTAAATGCCCACCAGCAATGCAGGTACCAGTGCAAGAATCACAAAGGACATGGTCCTTTTCATATCGATATAGTCGTGGATATGGCTGCCTGATTTAGCGGTATGCTTGGGTGAAAAGGCCAGGGTGAAAAATGCATCGTGGGTCGAATGGAGCCAGTGGTATTTTGCCCCTTTCTGCACGTAAGGCTGGGTTTTTTCAAAAAAGTTCCTGAGTGCTTTCATGTAATTTTCATTTATATTATCAACCTATTCGGGTTCATCAACCTAATTCTTTCATCATTATGTTTATTCCTTTACGGAGGATATCCTGGGCCATAATTTTGGAAGTACAGGCGAATTCACACAAGGCCAGATCTTCCTCAACCACTTCATATATACCCAGTTGTTCCATCTTGTCGAGGTCATTGACCAGGATGGATTTCAACAGATATACGGGCAGGATATCCATGGGGAGGTATTTTTCGTATTGACCCGACATCACGAAAGCGCGTTCACCACCATGAAGGTTGGCCGTTAGTTCGTATTCCTTTTTGGGGAACAGGGATGAAAGGAATGTTTTGGAAGCACTGTATTTATCGAGTCCCGGATTTGCCCATCCCATAAACTCGTAAGTATCCCCTTCGGGAATCACGGTTATTTGTGAATCGTAAAATCCAAGAAAGTTGTCACAAATGATTTTATTCCCGGTCAACGGATTTCCTGAGATGGTCCTTTGGTTTCCATCAGTTTTCAGGTTTCCTTCGAGAATCGGGCAAAGCCTGGTTCCCAGGGTGGTTTTGATATATCTTGGACGGAGTACTTCAGAACCGGTGAGGGCAATGATTTTGGAGAGATCCACCTTTCCGGTTTCAAAAAGCCGGCCAATAAACACGACATCCTGGGGATTGACGGTCCAAACAACTTCTCCTTTGTTG
>DIFU01000078.1 GCA_002419285.1 Prolixibacteraceae bacterium UBA5740
GGTTTTCATATGGTCGATCTTACCAATGAAATGGTTAAAATGATCGGCCATTGGAGACAAATGGGCTTAAGTTTTGATGCCATTTATTCAGGTTATCTGGGATCGTCGAAACAAGTTGATATTGTAAAACAGTTCATCCGGGATTTTCGGAAAGAGAGTCAACTTATCATTGTTGATCCTGTCTTGGGTGACAATGGAAAACTGTATTCGGCTTTCGGGCAGGATATGGTTGAGGAAATGCGCCGACTGGTTGAGGAAGCCCATATCATCACTCCCAATCTTACCGAAGCAGCCTTCCTTTTAGGCAAAGATTATTCTCCCGATGTCGATATCAAGGAAATTTGCGACTGGACCCGCAAGCTTGCCAAAATGGGGCCCGAAATTGTGATAATTACCAGTGTGCCGGAGAAATCACTTCCGCACAAAACTGCGGTTGTTGCCTGGAATAAGACCGACGACAGGATGTGGAAGGTGAGCTGTGACTATCTTCCTGCCAACTATCCCGGAACCGGAGATGCATTTTCATCAGTTGTAACTGGTGCACTCTTGCAGGGAGACAGCCTGCCCATTGCACTCGACAGGGCTGTGCATTTCATTTCAATGGGGGTTCGAGCAACTTTTGGGTATAATCACTCTCCGGCTGACGGAATCCTTCTTGAAAAGGTCTTGCCCTATCTGAATGCCCCTGTTCAGGTTAGCAGTTATCAGCTTATTGATTAAATTGAATAGTTAATTAACCACTTCAAGGATATGTCTATTAATAATATAAGGCTGGTAGCTACGGATTTGGATGGAACTTTTCTTCGCGACGATAAATCGATAAGCCCACGTAACCTGGAGGCACTCGACATGCTTGGTAATAGCGATGTAGTCAGGGTTGTTGCAACCGGGCGCAACCTGCGTAAAGTGACAGAGGTAATTCCTGATGAAGTACCTTTCGATTTTATCGTGTTTTCATCGGGTGCAGGTGTTTATAACTGGAAAACAGGGGCCCACATTTTCAGTAAAAATATCTCTCGTGAATCATCCAATCTGCTGATTTCTTATTTGTTGGATAAAGACCTGAATTTTCACGCTTTCTGGCCCGTACCCGAGAATCATCATCTATGGTATCATCGTGGCAGTGAACCTTGTGAAGAGTTTGAACGATATTTTTCGTTTCATAATTCCTATGCATTTCCGCTGCCTGAAGACCGGAGTGTTGAAACAGAGTTATGCCAGTTTCTGGTTGTAATTCCAGGAGATGAGCAACGTTTTTTCAGGATGAAACAGGAAATTGAAGCATTATGTCCCGAAATTCGCATCATTCGCTCGAGTTCACCCTTGAATACTGGCTATATCTGGATCGAAATATTTCACCGCGAAGTATCCAAGGGGAACGGTGTCCTCTATCTTTGCAACCAGCTGGATATACATCCGAAATTGACGATGGGCATCGGAAATGATTATAACGATGTGGATCTCCTTGAATTTACCGAACATTCATTTATAACCGACAATGCCCCTGAAGTCCTGAAATCGGGATTCAGACTGCTGCCCACCAATGAGGATGATGCCTTTGCCCATGCTGTTGAGCGGTTGTTTGAGTAATTTTTGAAACTGAGTTTAATTTGATTAATACTTTCCATGATGAATACCTCACTGCGAACCATTTTGCTTTTCTCTGTCAGAATCGTTGTTTATTCAGGTCTGATGGTACTTCTGAACCAGATCTTTTTGTATGATGCCACACATCCAACCTCAACAGGAAAATTCGGTGAAGTATCAGCAACGGAGATTGCCCAGGAGGCAATTTTGTTCTTGTTGGGATTGGTTTTTCTGGTGACGGGGCGTTTCAATAAAGCCATAAGCCCAATTACCAAACTGATTTCCGTATTTTTCTTTATGGCATTTATCCGCGAATTCAATAACCAGATCGATTTCTGGTTTTATCTGGTGTTGCCACTAATTGTCCTGTTTGTTTGGATGATCTTCCAATACCGGAAAAGCCTTATTTCATCCATCATTGAATTATTGAAGATTCCTGAAACCGCCTATCTCGTTACCGGTTTTCTGGTAACCTTTGTCTTCAGCCGGTTTTTCGGCCGGACAAAACTTTGGGAAGCCATTTTGGAGACAGATTATAATCGTTGGGGCAAGAATGTGGCAGAAGAGGGGATCGAGCTTCTTGGATATTCCTTGTTCCTGATTGCCGGCATTGAAATCCTGTTGGCAGTTATCAAATCGAGCAAAAAACAGACCTCAACAGATTAAATGGGTTAATGCAATAAATCACTTCATTCCCATCTGTTCGAGAAGATCACCAGCCTGCGCCAGCTGGCTGGGTTTACCTACATCCTGCCAAATGGCGGAGGTATCGGGATAGCCGAGTATCTTATAATTGGCTGATAATTCAAGGTAGCTGTCGATAATCGAAAACTTACCCTCCCTGCCGGACAGTCGAAATATTTCAGGATTAATGACATGAATGCCGCTGAAAGCCATCTCGGAGTATGGCTGGCCTTCAGCGATTCTCCAGCTTCGGGTTTCCCCTGATTGGTGGTTAATCCAGCCCGACAACTGCATATTTTGATCAAATACGAGGTAGCGCTGTGTAGGACGGTTTCGGACTGCAACAGTGGCAAGAGCCTTGTTCTGGCGATGAAAACGAATCAGTTCATTGAGGCTGAGGTTGCTAAGGATATCGACATTGTGGCAGACCACAGGTTCATGAAGATTGAAGAAAACAGCCGCTTTCCATAAACCGCCACCAGTATCAAGAAGCTGTTCTCTTTCATCGGATACATGGATGGTAATGCCAAAGTTGTCGTTCCTTTGCAGAAAGTCAATAATCATGTCGGGGAAGTGGTGCACATTGACCACCAGGTTGGTGCAACCTTCCCTGATCAGTTTTTCAATATTCCATTGGATAAGGGGTTTGTTCCCCACCTCGACGAGCGCCTTCGGCATACTGTCGGTAAGCGGTTTCAGCCTGCTGCCGTATCCGGCAGAAAAGAGCATTGCCTGCATCAGGGACGGAGCCTGTTGATGCTTCTCACAAGGACTTCATCCTTGCCGATATTCCGAATGGCGAGATAGTCCAAAATCATTGCAATAATTGGGAAGGAGAAAGGGATCTGAAAACTGATGTCCGGATTTTCGAACCCACTGTATGCAAAGAAAAAGAAGAGTCCGAACAATCCTGCGAGAAGAACCATGGTAAATCCCAAGATACGCATCTGCTGGATTCTTTTCTTGTATTTAAAGATGACAAAGATATGAAGCAATATGATGAGAATCAGGAATATCTGGATAGGAAGACCATTAAAAACCTGCTCTTCACCCTTATAGATGCCACCAATCTTAAAAACATACAATTCGTTGGCAGCCAGTATGTCGGCAAGGGGATACTGAAATAAAAATCCCAAAAGAAGGGTGGAAACAATTAAAAAGGCTGTTTGAATTCTCTGGATCATTTGTATTAATTTTTCTGCAAAAATAACAAAATGGGATTCAGTCCTAAAGGATTTCTACCCTTTCGAGATTATTCCCATGGACATACCATAGATATCCATCCACTTTCTCGTACCCGGCCTGCAACAAAAGGTTCCCATACTTCCTTACCTGGTTTCTGTAACTTTCTGGCCTCAGGCTCCCTGTTTTGAAATCAATTATTACAGCCTCTTTGTCACGAATCATGATCCGGTCGGGCCGGTATAATCCTTTTGGGGATAAAATCTGCTTTTCGTTCATGACTTTGTATGACCCATCGAACCAATGTACCGCCTTCGGATTTTGCATTAAATCGTGCAAGGTATTCCTGATTTGTTCCTTATCTGAATCCGCTAGCCGCTTTTCGAGAGCAATTTGTAT
The DNA here is from genome assembly GCA_002419285.1 of Prolixibacteraceae bacterium UBA5740. Lineage (GTDB taxonomy): Bacteria > Bacteroidota > Bacteroidia > Bacteroidales > Prolixibacteraceae > UBA1413. The sequence goes on from DIFU01000078.1 coordinate 3,853, forward strand.
GATGGCTTCATCCAATTCATCTTTTGTTTTTACCCGTGACATAATTTGATGGATCAGGTTACCTGTGTCACGGCTTGTTGCCCCAAATTCAGCCACGTCATCAAAATCCTTGCTCGTTGAAGTGAGTTTAAGTTTTGCTGTAAATGAATTGAATGTCCAGCCTGATGTTGGACTTGCTGTATTTTGCTTAACACTTCTATCCGGCAGATCAATGGATCCATATTTAAAAACAGTGTTTTTGGCATCCCAGCAATTCACGAAAGTTTCATTGCCAGACAGGTCACTTAAGGTGTCTGACAAAAGCGTACATACCGTATCCTTTTTGGGTTTTCCCGGGGCATTCACCATCAACACTGACCTGGCCCTGGTAAAAGCCACATAGATAAGGTTGAGGTTATCTATAATGCCATTAAATGTTTCTCTAAAATAATCCTTTGAGAATATGGTATTTTCCAGATCCTTATTGAAAGAGACCGGAACCAGGGGAGCTTTGTTGAAAGGCGGCATTTCAGGGGTACACCAAAGAATGTTATTTTTAAAATCGAACAATGGCCAGTTGAAAAATGGAATCAATACTGCCTTGAATTCCAGTCCTTTTGATTTGTGGATAGTCATTAAACGCATGGCATCCATGTTTTCATTGACCTTCACCGATTCTTTATATCCCTTTTCATCCCACCAATTCAGGAAACCTGAAATGTCGTTAAGATAACGTTTGCGCAAATCAGCTGCCTTATCCATTAAGGCCTGCAGGAAAGGTATTTCGAATGGATATCTGAATAAGCCGAAAGCCGAAGCGACCCGAATGATGATTTCGTCAATGCTGGAATTCTGCAGCTCGGGTTCGAGGGCGTTGAGTTTCGGCAATAGCAGGTTCGTGAATTCTTCCTCAAAATGTATGGTTGGATATATGGCCGATTGTAAACCGGATAATTCAATGTCGGACAAGCTTTCCTGCCCGGCAAATGTTTGCAGGAGTGAATATAATTGAATGAGTGTGGATTGGACGATTCTGTTTTCCTTGTTGAAGTAAAACCTTAGTACATTTATTATAAAATTTACTGAATCAGATGATTCCAGAAACAATGATTCGCTTGAAACAATTTTGAGATTATAAGTCTGATTTTCCTCCAATCTTTGAAGCTGAAGGAAATGACCTACAATTGCTTTCCCTTCATCGTTTTTCCGAACCAGAATGGCAATTTCATGGGCTTGTAATCCCTGGTCCTGCAGAAACTTGATTTGCTTTTCGAGGTTGGCAAGGGAGTTATCACGAAAACCTTCGTCTTCGTCTTCCAAAATGTCGATTCTTACATAACCTGCCTGAGCGGTTTGAGGAGCTTCAACTTGTTGAACATCCGAATAAATTTCCCTGAGTTGTTCGGGGTAATTTTCGGTAGCGTTGACCAGTTGCTCGTGTGCAGCCAGCTTATTTGAGAAAGTTTGGAAGAAGTGGTTGTTAAATGAAATAATCCGGGCATCACTTCGATAATTGGCATTCAGGTTCACATTATTTATACCCATGTATTGGAAATCCCGGGTGATCTGGTTGGCTAAAATATCCCACGAACTATTTCTCCATCTATATATACTCTGTTTGATATCACCCACCACCAGGTTCTCTTTTCCCAGTCCCAACGAATTGGCAATTAGGGGTTTGAAATTATCCCACTGCATGGATGAAGTATCCTGGAATTCATCAAGCATGAAATGCCCGTAGGCATTACCACTCTTTTCATAAATGAAGGGAGTTTCATTACCGTCTATAATCGACCGAAGCAATAAGTTTGAGCTGGCTAGGGGCAACACTTCCTTTTCCCGGTTCAATGCCGTAATTTCATTGTTGAGATCAATCAGTACAGCCATGGTGTACCATTCTCTTTTAATGGCTTTAGCCGTATAGTAGTCTTTTTTATGCGATCGGTAATATTCAAGCATTTGCTTTAACTGAGGCTGAAGTCCGGAAGTAACCAGTGCCAAAATCTCTTGTCGCGATGCATGGGTTTTGGCAACCCATTTCTCCGGATTTTCCTCCGCTTCGAGAACCCTGGCCCCTAATTCATCAGGGACATTTCCAGCCGCAATTTTTTCGATAAAACCGGCAATCCCAGAATTCCTGTAGGTAAAATCGGTGTTTGAGAAACCAGCAGCCTTATAGGTTCCCATGATGGAGGACGCACGGTTCTTGATTTCATGCTCAAAGGGGAAGATGCATGAATTCAGCGTTTTCAGGTATTGGGAGGTATTCGATGGATCACTGAAAAACCGATTAAGATCCTCAATGTTTTCCTGGAATTTTTCTTTAAAAAGTTCCTGCCCCAGGGAAATAAGGTCATTTTCGACCGCAAAATTTTTATTGTTGCGTATTTTCTCGTCAATAAAATCTTCCAGCCAATTTCTCAGGGCTTTGTTCGAAGTGATAGTCGTAATGATACGGTCAACCGCCTCCTTGATTATCAATTGATTGTCGAGTTCGACCTGGTAGTTGGGCGTAACACCAATCTCGCGATTAAAGGATTTGATGACTTTCTGGGTAAATTTGTCGATGGTGCTGACTGAAAAACGATTGAAGTCAAACAGGATATTCTCAAGGACCTTCCCAGATCTTTTGGTAATTGTTTCAGTATCCAGACCTGTTTCCCGGATAAGATTCTCAGAATAGGGATTTTCAATGTTGTTTGCAAGATTGTATAATTGTCCGATGACCCTTTCCTTCATTTCCGCAGTTGCCTTGTTGGTGAAGGTAACTGCCAGTATTTGGCGATAGTTGTTTTCATTCGCCAATACCAATTTCAGGTATTCCAACACAAGTCGGAAAGTCTTGCCTGATCCTGCGGAAGCTTTATATATAGATAGCATGGGGTATTATTTCAGGGTTGATAGCGGTTGCCAGTAACGGATACCCGGGTTTCGATCGTAAAGTTGCGACCCACTTTATATTGCATAAACATGGATGCTCCCCGAATGTCCCATTGTTGCTGGTCAAAACCAGGCAATGGTGCCGAATGTATGCTGTTCAATCCGAAACTGTTGCCACCCAAAACCAATTTGTCATTAATTGAATAGGCAGCTTGGTTCAAAATCGCACCCGAATGCAGCCAGGGTGCGTAAGGAGATAAAATTGGCATGACAACAGGCGAAAGCCATGTTGCTTGATTATTTATTTGAAATGAAAGCACATTCCGACCTTTAACCAGGTATTTGCTAAAGTCAAAATCCCTTATTTCGGAAGAAAGCATAAAATCAGATGGAATGCCGATCATTGGATAGGAGAGGTTTGGACTCATCATCCATGTTTCTGTCGATGGTGAAATTTGTTTCATGCTGTCGATACCCGTTAACGGAACTTCCATGAGTTCCTGAGCCACTAGAAAGCTGGAGGAAAAGAGGATCAACAGAATCGCAAATGTCTTTTTCATGGTCATGATCTGATTGCGTCATTCGAACCGACAAGTACACAAATGTAAAGAAATCAATTAACGAAAAAAATCAATCTTCCCGACAAAGCATTGAACGGTAGTTATTGTGTTATCAGCAAAATATACGAATATCATAGTTAAGCCTATTCCGATCTATCAATCTGATCACTATTTTTACATGGTCGAACCAGTTATAACTTAGTCTTATGAAAAAAATTCCAAGAATCATCCTGATTGTTTTTCTTTTGGCAGCAATTTTCTATTTGGTTGGTCCGGAGCCCGAAATGCCAAAAATGAAGCCCGATCTGCCAACAGTTCCGTCAGATCCTGTGTCGCTTGAGAAGATGGTACTTGAAAGAGAATCTTCACCGGATATCCGTCCCGACAACCAGGGCAGGATCATCTGGAACAACGATACCGTAAAAGAGATGACCGATTGGGCACTTTTATATCTTCACGGCTTTTCTGCATCGTGGTACGAAGGTTTTCCCGTCAACGTGGATTTTGCCCGGTATTTTGGATGCAATGCTTATTTTCCGCGCCTCGCATCTCACGGACTGGTGACCGATGAAGCGTTGGTCGACATGACTCCTGATGCGCTATGGGAGTCAGCCAAAGAAGCACTGGTGATCGCCCGCGGACTTGGCAGGAAAGTAATCGTCATGGGTACATCAACCGGAGGAACGCTTGCACTAAAGCTGGCTGCTGAATATCCTCAACTGGTGGATGGATTGGTGCTTTATTCTCCGAACGTTAAAATCAATAACGGGGCGGCCTTTCTTTTGTCCAAACCCTGGGGTATCCATATCGCACGAATGGTTTACAAGAGTGAATACAGGATAACCAACGAAGATTTTGACTCCAAAGAGTGTGAATATTGGTATTGTAAATATCGCCTTGAAGCTGTGGTATACCTTCAGCAACTGGTTGAGAAGACAATGAAGAAAGAGGTTTTTGAGGCAATAACCTGTCCGGTGTTCCTTGGATATTATTACAAGGATGAAGCAAACCAGGACCAGGTAGTCAGGGTCGATGCTGCCCTTACCATGTTTGACCAACTGGGTACCTCAACCGACAAAAAGGTTAAAACAGCATTTCCGGAAGCCGGGAATCATGTGATTACCAGTGAACTGTTTTCCGGTTCGGTTGAGCAGGTCAAGGATGCAACCTTTGTTTTTGCAGAAGGTATCCTGAGAATACCGGCCAATTAAGGTCACATTTTAATCCATTGAAAAAACCAGCGACTCCTCACGGAATGCTGGTTTTACTGTTTAGGGTTTTGCTTTTGCAAAATCTGCAAAAAAGCTATTGATTGGGACTATGTAAACTCGGTGAATAAAACATCAGGCAACCTGATGAAATCGACGATTTACCAATCTGAGTGCCTTCCACTCATCCTTACGGGCCTTATTGGTTTTATCACTTGCAGAAGAACAGGCCATAAAAACATAGAATGTAATGGCAAGGATTATTAAACCTGCAGTGGTCAAAACCTGGATAAGAACAGGATTCCCATTCACTTCAGCGAAAAGTGCAGAATTTGTCGGGAGAACAAACTTTAGAAGCAGAAATACTAAAAAGGCGACACCAGATAGAGCCAGCCATAGTTTTCGACTACGAAGTTTTTTGGATTCCATTTCTTCGCATAATTCGCGAATTTGACTTGCCTGTTTCCACAGATCCAAGTCCTTTTGCATCGAATCAATCATCTTTTAAGATTTTAGTTCAACAATTAAAATCCCTTGAAAATCAAATACTCTTTTATACGTCCATTGGCATTTTAGGGAAATGCCTGTACAAATTTAAAAAATAAATAATTTAAAACCAGTATTTTATAGGGTTTTTTTTTCGAATATTTATTTGTTAAACTAAAGATAGGTTTCTTATTGATAATCATTTTTGTCGTATGATTGACAATGACATCAATGATCTAATGTAATCTATTATAAATCAGGCGTTAATATAATATTGGAGTGAATAAACATAAAAATGATTCTTTAGCACGATTTCAAGGAGAATACAATATTTTTTTTTGAAAATCAGGGTATTTTAAGGTTTTGATTACGGATTGGAGCCATATTTTTACTGGTTTATGTCAATAGAAAGTAATTTTGTTTACATTGGTTGGATGAATATTGCATGAATCCTTGCAAGGGAAATGAGTTCATTGTCACAGCTTTAATAAGTTATTGAATACCAATGGGATGTTTGATGAACCCATTTTATGAATTCGGGGTGATTGATTCTTAAGAAAACTAACCAGCATAAATAAACATTAAACTATGAATATATGAAAAATGCGGTCTTATTTTCGATCATTGTTCTTCAGTCGTTATTTGTTGCTGCACAAGGTGCAGATGAGCCTAAAACAGGATGGAAGTTTGGCGGGGCCTTGCCTGCGATTACTTTCGATACTGATTTAGGATTTCAGTATGGAGCACTGGTGAATATTTATGATTATGATGACGGATCGAAATTCCCTGATTACCGTCAGTCTTTGTACTTTGAGGTGTCCCGGTTTACAAAAGGGAGTGGAATCAACCGTTTTTTCATGGATTCCTACAAGATTATACCTGGTTTACAAACTTCACTTGATATTAGCTATCTTTCAGATCAGAGTTATGACTTCTATGGTTTTAACGGGTATGATGCGGTGGTTAATTCATCTTATTTCGACGAGGAGTCGGCCGACTATCAATCCAGGACTTTTTATAAATACGACCGGAAATTATTCAGGTTGAAGCTGGATATCCAGGGACCTCTCAAGGGTGAGAATTTGCGATGGATTGGTGGCTTTAATATGCAGAATTTCAAGATTGGATCGGTTGATGTGGATAAATTGAACAAAGGCAAGGATGCAGAAGACCAACTTCCGCCCCAGTACGGTTTGTTTGAACGCTACCAGAATTGGGGAATCATTTCTGACGAAGAAGCCAACGGAGGTTTTGTGCCTGCTTTGAAAGCGGGTATTGCATACGATACAAGGGATAACCGACCTAACCCAATGAAAGGCATCTGGACCGAAGCGGTGGTGGAAGGAGCTCCGGAATTTTTGGGTGCTGAAAGTTCATTTGCAAAGTTTGCATTGATTCACAGGCAATATTTTACAATTGTTCCCGAAGATCTTTCGCTTGTATACAGGCTGGCCTACCAGACAACCCTGGCCGGTGATGTTCCATTTTATTACCAAACCCAGGTAATGACCTCTTACCTGACGGGAGCCTTGAGCGAAGGATTAGGCGGTGCAAAATCGATTCGTGGTATTTACCGAAACAGGGTAGTGGGAGATGGTTTCTTCTATGGGAACCTGGAAATGCGCTGGAAATTTGCACGATTCCGTTTTATCGGAAGTAATTTTTACCTGGGATTGAATGGCTTTACTGATTTTGGACAGGTAACCAATAAGGTTGATGTGAATCCTTCAGCTATAGCCTGGGGCTCTTCCAGCTCTTTTATTGATTATGAAAATCATTATTTCCAGGATGATGCCGAGAAAATGCATTTCTCTTATGGAGCCGGATTACGCATTGTCATGAACGAGAATTTCGTGATTGCCGTTGATTATGGAAGGGCAACCAACGACCAGGATGGAAAATCTGGAATGTATATTGGACTAAATTATCTGTTTTAGTCAGTGTAATAACTGTTGTATTGGGCTTACCTACCTTCCACACCGGGTCGTATATTAGATAGTATTTCAATAGATCTTGTATACTTATTGTGTACTTATGACTATACAATAAGTATACAAGAACTATACAATATATATCTGATTACCCTGTCGGTCACCTGGGAATATCCTAACCTCTTCAAATGTGACCTGATAAATCGCAAATAGAAAGTAAGAAATGTAGTTAAAGATCGGATACTAATTAAAATATTTTAATAACTTTACAACAGTTGTTATGTATCCTATTTTTAATTCAACTTACTGAATCAATGAATTTTAAATCATTTATTATCAGCAAGATATTTGGGCTTGCACTGGTGGCCTTCTTCCTTATTCCTTCAGAATTGATGGCTGAGAAGG
>DIFU01000035.1 GCA_002419285.1 Prolixibacteraceae bacterium UBA5740
GTGATTCTTTATTGCGATGTAATCATTATCGCTTCTTCATTCTTTGTTTTGAAGAGTATCGATAAAATGGTATACGGATACGTTACGATGGCTGTGGTTTCATATGCCCTTGATTCGGTTTTAAGCGGGGCAAACCGTTCGGCCCAAATGTTTATTTTCTCAAAGAAATATGAAGAGATTGCAGATTTCATTAATCAGCAGCATTACCGTGGTGTTACCATTCTTGATGGCACCGGTTGGTATACTAAAGAGAATGTAAAAGTCGTTATATCGGTTGTCCGGAAGAGAGAGACCGGAGCCATCTTCAGGAAAATCAAGGAAATTGATCCTACCGCATTTATTTCCATGGGTAGTGTAATGGGAGTTTATGGGGAAGGTTTCGATAAGTTAAAACTTTAATATGAAAAAATACCTGGCAGAAGTGCTGCTGATCGTTTTATCCCTCATTGTTTTGGTTACCTATTTTCGTGAAAAAGAGTTAGATTATGATCATGAAATTGTTGATGAAATCCCGGAGCCTGAGCTGAAATTCGGTTTTCCGGTTGATTCTTTTAACATTGTTGAAGGGAAGATCAAGAACAACCAGAACCTGGGAGATTTGCTTACCACCTATGGTGTCAGCATGGCCAGCATCGATCAGCTGGCGAAAAATTCAGTCGAGGTTTTCGATGTCCGCAAGATTCGGAGCGGCCAGAATTACTTTATTTTCCAAAGTTTAGACTCGGCTCGTACCGCTCGATATATGGTTTACGAGAACAACAAAATTGACTATATCATTTTTAGCCTGACTGACAGCCTTAATACCTTTACCGGACAACGGGAGGTAGATGTGATCCAGCGAACTGCCTCGGGAGTAATTCAAACATCACTTTGGAATACAATGATCGACAATAAGATGGATCCAATTATGGCCATTTCGCTGTCAGAAATATTTGCCTGGACCATCGACTTCTTTGGTATTCAGAAGGGTGACCGGTTCAGGGTTTTATATGAAGAGCAAATGGTTGACAGTGTTTCGGTTGGGATTGGTCAGATACATGCCGTTCAGTTCGAACATATGAACAAGGATTTTTTTGCATTTCGGTTTTACCAGGATGAACGATTCGATTATTTCGATGATCAGGGGCAGAGTTTAAGAAAGGCATTTCTGAAGGCACCGATCCTTTATTCTTACCGTATAAGCTCAAAATTCTCCAATAGCCGTTACCATCCTGTTCTGAAGATCAGAAGGCCACATCATGGCGTGGATTATGCGGCTCCTTCGGGAACGCCGGTGGTTTCGATAGGTGATGGTTATGTTGAAGAACGTTCGTTTCAGGCAAGGGGTGCGGGGAATTTCGTCAGGATTAAGCATAACTCGGTATATTCCACGGTTTATATGCACCTAAAGGGATTTGGTCCTGGAATTACAAGAGGAAGCCGGGTTCAGCAAGGGCAGGTAATAGGATATGTAGGGTCAACAGGACTCTCAACCGGACCACATCTCGATTTCAGGGTGTTTATGAATGGTAGTCCTATTGATCCCCTCAGGATGGAAGCACCTCCAACCGAACCGGTTGATTCACTGAATATGCCTACTTATGCGCTTCTCAGGGATTCTCTGATGAATCAGTTGCAGTTGATTGATTGGAATAATCCCGGATCTTAGGTCTTCCAATATGGATTTACAGCGGCTCAGGATGTACAGTTGATATATAGCCGTATTCTTCAAGCAACCGCTTCTCGATACGTGTGCATACTTCATGGGCTTCGAACAAGGTCATTTCCGAAGGTAGTTTGATGTGGCAGTTAAGTTCGGTATGATCTCCGTATGTATGCAAATGTATATGGTGCATGTTGAGCGGTATACTCGAGGTTTCCTGGGCTGAACCGATGATTGAATGAATCAGGTCATCTGATGGTTTTTCACCCATCAGCGATTTGATCTCCTTTTTCAAGATGTCGTAACTTGCGTAGGCGATCATTATGGCTACGAGGAAACTTAATACGGCATCGGTCCACCAGAAGTATTTTCCAACGAATAACCCTAAAAGGATCAGGATCGAAGAAAGCGCATCGGTACGGTGGTGCCATGCATCTGCCGAAAGAATGTTGGATCTGGTTTTTCGTGCCGCAAAAAATGCGAACTGTGCCATACCTTCTTTTACTATAATGGATGTAATGGTAGCAATCCATGCGATAAAACCAAATACGGTTGCTTCCCTGGTGCTGAATTTAACCACGGCCTGGACTGAGAAGTCGAATGCTATGATTGCCAACATGACCCCAATGATGATAGCCGTGATGTGTTCGATCCGTCCATGGCCAAAGGGATGATCCTGATCGGCAGGTTTGCGTGAAAGTGAGCCTCCGACAAGAACGACTACGGATGAGACGGAATCGGAAAGGGTATGCCATGCATCCGCTATCAGTGCCAGTGAACCGGTAGCCACGCCAGCCCAATATTTTAGGACAAACAGGATCGAATTCAGTATGATTGACATCCAGCCTTCAATCCTGAAATATTTGGATTTCAGATTGTCATTTGTTTTGGACATCGCCGGGAGTATAAAAAGACATTTAGTGTAACTTGTTGCTGATTACCCGCATCAGGGTCTGTATGACAGGGATCTTGATATTGGAAAACAGGCTTCTTTTCCCAAAGTAAATAAGAATATTCCGTATATACATGAACAATCCAAGAATATGGGCAAGAAACAATATGGGGTCGAGCCGAAAAATTGAATAGGAAAATATCATGAGAGAACCTATTGTACTGATAATCCAAAATCCCAAAGGTAAAACCGATTCTTTCTCTTTTTCGGAAGAGATCCACTGGTAGATAAAGCGGAAAGTAAAAATAACCTGGCCTACCGAACCCCAGATTAACAAAAACGAACTGACTTCCTGATTCTTCAGGATGGATTCAAAGCTGTAATGTTCACCATTTATCAGCCAGGCGAAAATGCCAATGGGGGCAATCAGAAAGAACAGTCGCAAAATCAGGGGGATGATTTTCCATGCTCTTTTTAATTGTAGATTCCTGACATATATATAATAGACCAACATCTGTCCAAGGATGATGGAAAAATCCTTCCGAAAAATTCCATAAAGTAGCATAAGAAGTGAGGCAACCAAACTCAGTTGCCAGAATATAACCGGTGATATCACCTTGCCAGCGTGTTCCGATTTGAACCACTGGGCTATGGTACGGCCGAAAAACAGGATCTGGGCTAAAAGGCCCAAGGCGAATATGAGATATGAGTTCATAAAATGAGGTAGGGATGGCAAAAATACGAAAATTGGAATAGCCTGCCCCTGAATTATTTGAATTAGTCAGGAGTTTATCGTGTCAAACAGGCTTGCGGATTGCAATATGCCGAAATCTGCCTAAGGATTACTCTACCCCTATGCCAAGTTTGCTAAGTGAATCTCTGGCGGCATTCTGCTGGGCTTCTTTTTTTGAACTCCCTGTGCCTTTTCCGGCTTCATTGTTATCAATAATGACAATGGAGACAAATTTGGGTTGTTTGCTTCCGTTAGGATACTCTTCTAAAGTCTCGAATCTGACCAATCTCTTGGTCTTTTGGCTCCATTCAATCAACTTGCTTTTAAAATTGCTGTCACTTTGTTCAAGCTCGTACAGATCGATATATTTAGGAATAATTCGTTTAATGATAAAGTACCGGGCAACATCATAACCTCTGTCAAGATAAATGGCACCGATTAGTGCCTCAAGGGTATCACCGTAGATATGGCTTTTGTCGACTGAATTTGTGGCATTGGAGTCGATGTAAACATTTAGCCCCATGTCGTATGTGAGGTTGGTCAGGATTGAACGGTTGACCAGTTTGGACCGCATTTTAGTCAGGAAGCCTTCATCCTCCTGGGGGAAACGATTATAGAGAAAGTCGGCAATGACCGCGCCTAAAATAGCATCACCCAGGTACTCGAGCCTTTCGTTGTTGACAACATTTCCCTGGGAGTCGGTTCTGGAAGCCGACCTATGCGTAAAGGCATTATCATAAAAGGACAGTTTTCCGGGATAATAACCGACCAAATCTTTGATAAATAAATAAAACTCTTTTCTGGGGGATGAAAAGAGTTTTATTCTTTCTGCCAATCTTCTGACCACAATGAATTAATATTTTTTGAATGCGATAGTGGCATTATGGCCTCCGAAGCCAAAAGTGTTACTGATGGCGAGCTTGATATCCCTTTTCCTGGCTTTGTTAAAAGTGAAATCAAGCCGGTTATCGATCTCTGGATCATCGGTAAAATGATTGATAGTAGGAGGAATCACGCCATCTCTCAAGGCAAGGATAGTGGCTATACCTTCAATGGCACCTGCAGCACCTAGCAGGTGGCCAGTCATCGACTTAGTTGCACTGATGCTTAGGTTGTAGGCGTGTTCTCCAAAGACACCAAGAATTGCTTTGGGTTCTGCAATGTCACCAAGAGGGGTGGAGGTACCGTGCACGTTTATGTATTCAACGTCGGTTAAATTTGCACCAGCATCTTCAATTGCCCATTGCATTACGAGTCTTGCGCCAAGTCCGTCGGGATCGGGTGCTGTCATATGATAGGCATCGGCTGACATTCCACCGCCTACCACTTCGGCGTAGATTTTTGCGCCTCTTTTCAGGGCATGGTCCAGATCCTCAAGGATAAGGGCACCTGATCCTTCTCCCATTACGAAGCCATCACGGTCTTTATCGAAAGGCCGTGAGGCCGTAAATGGATCGTCATTTCTTGTAGATATGGCTCTCATGGAATTAAAGCCGGCCATTGCCGCTTCGTTGACTCCGGCTTCAGATCCACCTGTGATCATGACATCTACCTTTCCAAGCCTGATTTTGTTGAAGGCTTCAATGATGGCATGTGATGAAGATGCACAGGCAGTTACTATAGTGTAATTTGGCCCCCGGAAACGATATTTGATGGAAATCAATCCTCCCGCAATGTTTGCAATCATTTTGGGAATGAAAAAGGGCGTGAACTGTGGCCTTTCCGGTTTGTAGGCCTGGACTTCCTCAAAGAAAGTCTGCAAACCACCAATTCCGGAACCCCATATGACACCTGCCCTGTTTTTATCCACCGAATCAAGATCAAGTCCTGAATCCTCCATGGCCTGTGAAACAGCACCATAAGCAAACAAGGTATACATGTCGTGCTTACGTACTTCCTTCTTCTCAATATATATACTTGGGTCGAAGTCTTTTACTTCACAGGCAAATTTGGTCTTGTGGTTCTGAGCATCAAATTTGGTTATCGGTCCGGCTCCGCTTACCCCTTTGACGAGATTATCCCAGAACTGGTCAACAGAATTGCCCAGTGGTGAAATGGCACCTAAACCGGTAACTACAACGCGCTTCAATTCCATAAATGACAGGTCTGCAATTATTTGTTTTTAATGGCTTCTTCGATGTGTGAAATGGCTTCACCTACTGTTGAAATTTTTTCAGCCTGATCGTCCGGAATGGCAAGGTCAAATTCTTTTTCAAATTCCATGATCAACTCAACAGTATCCAATGAATCAGCACCCAAATCGTTGGTGAATGAAGCTTCGTTGGTAACTTCACTTTCATCGACACCTAATTTGTCAACGATGATTGCTTTAACTTTTGCTGCAATATCAGACATAGCTCAAAATTTTAGTTAATACTACAATGTTTATTTTAAAATCGGTGCAAAGTAATAAATTTACAAACTATATATCAAAGAAAACAATTAAAAAAAAATAAGGTGACCGGATTTGTTAATCCTTGTAACCAACTATATTTGAACATTTTAATCTAATATTCCATATATAAAATATACCGCTTATGAATGTTAAGCGAATTGCCTTGTTAGCTTCCGGGTCAGGCTCAAATGCGCAAAAAATTATTGAGTATTTTGCTGACAGTAAGTCGATTAGAGTGGATTGTCTGCTTTCGAACAACCCTGATGCCTTTGCCATTGAAAGAGCCCGAAATGCGGGAATAGATACCTTAATTTTTAATCGGGAACAGTTTTATCACTCTTCTTTCGTTTCTGATTGGCTTCATTTACGAAAGATTGACCTCATTGTGCTGGCCGGTTTTCTGTGGCTGGTTCCTGAAAATCTTGTTCGGGAATTCGAAATTGTAAATATCCATCCTGCTATTCTTCCCAAATACGGTGGCAAAAATATGTATGGGATGAATGTACACAAGGCAGTAATCGGGCAAAAGGAAAAATATTCAGGTATTACTATCCATTACGTGAATGAACAATATGACGATGGTGCCATCATTTTTCAGGCATCCTGCCCGGTTTCCGAAGATGATTCTCCTGAAACACTAGCCGGGAAAATTCACGCCCTTGAGCATCAGTATTATCCGAAGATTATTGAAGAAATCATCCTTAAAATCAAAAAATCTTGAATTTCAGGAGTGAACATTTAACCGTGAATGACTGGTATTCACGCTGTTAAATAATGTTAAGATTCCGTAGAGCAGTTATACGGAAGTTATATTTGCGCTATGAGCAGAAATAAGCTGATTACTCTAATAGTTATAATGGCCCTGGTGATGTCAGGTCTGATCATAGTTCAGACCAACAGTATCAGACAGGCAGCAAATATCAGGGAAGAGCAGTTCGACCAAACGGTCAGGCAAGTGCTTTCTGATGTTGTCAGGAGAATCGAAGATCACGAGGCTCAGCTTATTCTTGAAGAAGAATTGTTGAGTGCAGGAAACGGGTTATCGATCCCGTCAAACCCCAACATGCTCTCCCGTAATCTGCCAGGAGGGGTAATCAGACAGAACTACAGTCTTTCATTTCGATTGTCAGAACAAGGTCAAACGATCCACCAACAAATGGAGATGGTTTATACGGACACCGTTTTTAATCATTTGGGCTCAACCAGGGGAATGCCCGGTGATTTTCCATCAGCTTTTGACAAGTTACTGGATTATGATGCCCAACAAAGGAGATTGTTGGAGAGTCGGTTAAAGGAGAGTACTCAAGCAATCGAGCGATACTTTTTCAGGGGCGGTCCTATTGAGGAGCGGCTTGATGTGGAATTCCTTGCAAACACGCTGAGTGAAGAATTAAAAACGCAAGGAATCACATTGGATTATAAATTTATGGTAAAGGCGTTCCTTCGTGGAGAGGAGGAAATTATTGCTGCCAGTCCCGATTATAAAACCAGTAAACGGGTGAAGGAGTATAATTATCCATTATTCCCGAATGATTATGAAATAAGGAAGGCGAATTACCTGATTCTCTATTTTCCCAAAAGGACAGGTTACCTGCTAAATCTCACCGGGATCATGGTCATACCCATCATGGTTCTTACCGGTTTGCTGATCGCAATTTTCAGTTACACGATTTGGATCATTTTCAGGCAAAAGCAACTGTCGCAGATCAAGAACGACTTTATCAACAACATGACACACGAGTTGAAAACCCCGATTTCAACCATTTCTCTCGCAAGCCAAATGCTGCAGGATGGCAGTATTGCTAATACGCCCAAAACCATTGAGCATATTTCAGGCGTCATATTTCAGGAAAGCAAACGACTGAGTTTCCAGGTAGAAAAGGTTTTGCAGATGGCCATCTTTAATGAAGGTCGCATGAAGTTGAGATTTAAAGATTTGCGGTTGAATGAGTTGGTTAGGGGAGTCATCGGGAATTTTGAACTTCGTGTAAAAAACAGTAATGGCCATTTGAATTATGAACTGAATGCAAAACATGACATTTTCAAGGGTGACGAAGTCCATATCACCAATGTGGTTTTTAATCTACTGGACAATGCCGTGAAATATAGCAATGATATCCCAGAGATATCGGTAACTACCGAATCACGACGTGATGTAGTGATATTGTCGGTTGCCGATAAAGGAATTGGCATCGCAAAAGAACACCAGAGCCAGATATTCGAAAGGTTTTATCGGGTCCCAACAGGTAATGTCCACAATGTGAAGGGATTCGGATTGGGTTTAAGCTATGTGAAAAAGATTATTGATGCCCATAATGGCAAGATTATTGTCGAAAGTATTCCTAATAAGGGGACTAAATTCAGTATTTATTTCCCTCTAAATAATAAGAAAAACCATGGATCAGAAAGTTAAGCTTTTACTGGCCGAGGACGATGAGAACCTGGGTCTGCTGCTGAAAGAGTATTTGTTGGCTAAAGGTTATGATGCCACCTTATATCCTGACGGTGATGCTGCCTTCAAAGGCTTTATGAAGAATCATTACGACATTTGCGTCCTCGATATAATGATGCCCAAGAAAGATGGATTCACCCTGGCAAAGGAGATGCGGATGGTGAATGGTGAAATTCCCATTATCTTTCTGACCGCGAAGAACCTGAAAGATGACGTAATTGAAGGTTTCAGGCTGGGGGCTGATGATTATATCACAAAACCCTTCAGTATGGAAGAGCTGATTTTCAGGATTGAGGCTATCCTTCGTCGTACTTCACAGGATGCACAGGGAGTGAGCCAGCAGATATATAAATTGGGTCATTACACTTTTGATACGCTGAAGCAAACCTTAACCAATGGTGAGGATGTGGTAAAGTTGACAACCAAGGAGGCTGAATTGCTGAAACTGTTGTGCCAGAATGCCAATAAGGTGCTGGAGCGCAATTTCGCCCTGAAATCCATATGGATTGATGACAATTATTTCAACGCACGGAGCATGGATGTTTATATTACGAAGTTACGTAAACATCTCAAAGACGAGCCTACGGTCGAAATCATCAATGTACATGGAAAGGGTTACAAGCTGATTCTCTGATGTGTTTATAAGTAAAAGTGCGGCAGCTTTTCCTCTTCAGGAAATGCTGCCGCACTTTTTATTTCTGGCTATTGTTTAATCCAGCTTTAGCACAGCGAGGAAGGCTTTCTGCGGAACTTCCACATTGCCAACCTGTTTCATGCGTTTTTTGCCCTTCTTTTGTTTTTCAAGAAGTTTTCGTTTACGTGAGATGTCGCCTCCGTAACATTTGGCAGTTACATCCTTCCTTACAGCTTTCACCGTTTCGCGGGCGATGATTTTGGCGCCAATGGCTGCCTGAATGGCAACATCAAATTGCTGTCGTGGGATCAATTCCCTTAGTTTTTCGCACATTCTCCGACCAAAATTGTAAGCATTGTCGAAATGGATGAGAGTGGAAAGCGCATCGACCATTTCACTGTTAAGCAGAATGTCGAGCCTGACCAATTTCGCCGGTTTGTATCCGTGTGTATGGTAATCAAATGATGCATACCCTCTTGAGATGCTTTTCAGTTTATCGTAAAAATCGAATACAATTTCTCCAAGTGGCATGTCAAAAATAAGTTCAGCCCTCTCAGAAGTCAGGTAACTTTGGCTGACCAAGGTGCCCCGTTTTTCCAGACAGAGTGTCATGATTGATCCGATATAATCTGACGTTGTGATGATATTTGCCCTGATATAAGGTTCCTCAATCGTGTCGATCAGGTTAGACGCAGGCATTCCGGAAGGGTTGTAGACGTCAATCATTTCACCATCGGTCAGCATAATTTTATATGACACGTTGGGAACCGTGGTGATAACATTCATGTCGAACTCGCGGTCGAGGCGCTCCTGGATAATCTCCATATGAAGAAGGCCGAGAAATCCGCATCGGAATCCAAAACCCAGGGCAGCCGACGATTCTGGCTCAAAGGTTAGTGATGCATCGTTCAATTGAAGCTTATCCATCGCATTGCGAAGATCTTCATAATCGTCGGCATCGATGGGGTAAATTCCGGCAAACACCATGGGCTTTACTTCTTCAAATCCATCAATGGCATTTTGGCAGGGCTGCTTCACATGGGTGATGGTATCACCGACCTTTACTTCCTTGGCTGTTTTGATGCCAGAAATGATATAGCCCACATCCCCGGCTGAAATGGTATCCCTTGGTTCAAGTCCAAGCCTTAATACACCAACCTCCTCGGCATAATATTCTTTTTTCGTGGCGACAAACATAACCAGGTCATTCTTCCTGATGGTGCCATTTACAATTTTGAAATAGGCAATGACGCCCCTGTATGTATTAAAAACAGAGTCAAAAATCAACGCTTGCAGGGGAGCTTCGGTATCACCGACAGGTGGAGGTATTCTTTCGATAATTCTTTCAAGAATCAATTCAACACCCATTCCGGTTTTTCCGCTGGCTTCAATGATGTCATCCCGGTCACAGCCGATCAGGTCAATAATTTGTTCAGCCACATTCTCGGGCATGGCTGTTTCCATATCCATCTTGTTCATGACCGGAATAATCTCCAGGTCGTTTTCCAGTGCAAGGTAAAGATTTGATATGGTTTGGGCCTGAATCCCCTGGGTTGCATCAATAATCAAGAGAGCACCTTCGCAGGCTGCTATGGATCGTGAAACTTCATAACTAAAGTCAACGTGTCCGGGAGTGTCAATAAGGTTTAGCTTATATTTATCCCCCTTGTACTCGTAGTCCATCTGGATTGCATGGCTTTTTATGGTAATTCCACGTTCCTGCTCCAGATCCATGCTATCAAGGACCTGGTCATGCATGTCCCTTTCAGAAACCGTGTTTGTAAACTGCAACAGGCGGTCGGCCAGCGTGCTTTTGCCATGGTCAATATGTGCGATGATGCAGAAATTTCTGATTCTATTCATTTGTTGTTTTTATGGACTTTGGAAAATTCTGCGCAAATATATTCAATTTTTAGAACCCTCATTGAATTTGGCGTGATCATGATGCAGATATTCTCCTGATATATGAACACTTACAGTTGTATGGTCGTTCAGAAAAAATACTGTCATTCATACATGTCAATCTGTAATATGAAAAGATTCCGGTTGTTCTGACATGCCTGACAAAGAATTAAATATGAAACATTCAGGCATATTTTTCGTAAACAAAAATACTTTCAGATATAAGATAAATGAATCTTTTTTTGATAGTTGTTCTGATCATTTTGATACTCCGATGTTGTATCCTTGCGTATTTAGAAAGCAAGTTTGTGTGAAATTAACATCTTTTTTAGTTGTTTTCATGATTTTACGTTGTGGTAGTTTATTTTGGCATAGTGTTTGTAAGTTATTTAGTACGAACAACGAAAATTGCTTCAAAGCCATGAAAACAATTTAAAGTATTAGTTGTTTGATAGATAGAAGATAATTTAGACTTCATCAGCCCAGTGCTGTTTTTTCATAAGTTTGGTTTAGTTAGGTTTAGTTGGACCCCGGCGCAGAGGCGCCGGGGTTTTTTCATGCAAATCTGAAAGTATTCACTATTCGATTGCAGATCACCGCACGATC
>DIFU01000019.1 GCA_002419285.1 Prolixibacteraceae bacterium UBA5740
TGTTCCCAAACCATGTATTGGCATGAATAAGCCAGGTTCTCACGCTCAATTTCTGTAAGGAAATTCTGACTCTCAGAAAGATAACCCTCGGCAAAAGCCTTATAATAATCCTGGTTAAAATCGATCTTGTCCAGATCCGGTTCGTCTTCAGCAGCGGTATTGCCCAACGTCCGGATAGCATCTCCAAAATCAAACAGAACGCTGCCCGGCATGACCGTATCAAGGTCAATTACGCAGAGAATCTGGTCGTCCTTATCAAACAGCACATTATTGATTTTCGTATCGTTATGGGTAATACGCAAGGGCATTTCACCTGAATCCAACCATTGTTGCAGACGCAGCATTTCAGTAGCACGACCCAACATTTTATCGATTTTCTTTTGCATCTCTCCTACCCGGCCAGCTGCATCAGCGGCAATGGCATCCTGAAATTGTCGGTAACGGAGTCTTCCATTATGGAAGCCAGGAATGGTCTCAATCAATAATTTCCCGTCAAGGTCGGATAATTGGTTTTGGAATGCACCAAAAGCCTTACCTGCAGTGAAAGCCTGCTCAGGCTTTTTCACTTCCTCAACGCCAAAACTATCTTTAATAAAGAGAAACAGAGTCCAGTAATTTCCATCGGCATCCATCACAAAGTATTGGTTTGAAGGATCGGAAATGTAATTCATGACCCGTCTGTCGGTATCGGATACGCCACTTGCAATCAATCTTTTGCGAATGTGATTGGTAACCAGCACAATGTTATTCATCATGCCCTTTATATCCTTAAATATCAAATGATTCTTTCGTTGGAGAATAAAAGGCCCGGCTGGTGTATTGAGCAGGTAAGTGTCATTGATGTGTCCATGTCCAAATGCTTTCCAATCAGTTATTTCTAAAGGTATTCCAAATGATTTGACGATTGATTCGATTTGATTCTGATTCATGCCTTTTGTTTGGTAATTATTTATTGGTTATTCTCAAAATTCTTTACCCTGTTCACTATTCCCATAATTTCCGGGGATATACTCCGCTTTCAATCAAAGAGAGAATTTGGGCCTGTGCATCTGGTTTGTCTTCCCGGTAGGTTACACCAAACCAGGGTGCATCACAAGCCAGAACTTTTGTTGAGATTTTACCCGACAGGATATTCTCGTTTATCAGCAAGGGAATGAAATATTCTGATTTCAGCTCTTGCCCCTTTTCTTCCAGAAACCTGCCAAAACCGTCATTAAGATATTCGAAAACATTCGGTTTAAGACCCCAGAAATTCATGGATACCGGAGTGTTCTCGGCCAGGGGGAACCGTCCTTCCGGCTCATAATAGTGAATCCCATCAGGATCCCTTTGAATTTTTGTCCTTTCCACAACCGAAGTGAGATTACCATTCTCATCAGTCATACATACCCCTCTTGACACTGTCCCGAAAGGTGACAGCGTATTGGCCACTCGGTATCCGATCATTGAATATTCAGCAGGATCAACCGAAGAGGCAAGAAAGTCGGCCATGACCTGGTATGACTCTCTCCCATAAAAATCATCGGCATTAATCACTGCCATTGGTTCATTGACCACCCCTGAGGCCATCATCACGGCGTGGGCAGTCCCCCAGGGCTTTTCGCGTGCAGGGTTAAGTGTAAATCCGGCAGGAATTTTATCAAGCGACTGATAGACATATTCGGTTTGAATTCTTCCCTTCAGCTTTGGCTCGAACCGAGCCTTGAACTCCTCTGCAAAGTCAGTCCGAATAATAAAAACCACTTTACCAAAACCAGCCCTGATGGCATCATATAAGGAATAATCGATGATGGCTTCACCGTTAGGCCCCAATTCATCAAGCTGTTTCAGACCACCGTATCGGCTACCCATTCCGGCAGCAAGTATCACTAATGTAGGTTTCATTGAAATTCAGTATTTAATTGTAATGTTTAAAGCAATATTTGGGACAGTGTTATCCCGGGATGCAGATGCGAATTTAGCCAATTTTTGCATTAGCGTTGGCAATTAATATCCAATTACATCCCTTGACCGGTTGGGAAATAAGCAAACACATCCTCGATGATTATTCCTTATACCAGGAAGCATACTTCATATATGCCTTTGAAATGCGATTGATTTCTCCCTCCAGTAATTCGGGGCCAATATCCTTCACCTTTTTTGCAGGCACTCCAGCATAGACAGTTCCCGACTCCACCCGTGTACCTTTGGTAACTACCGAGCCGGCAGCTACCAGGGAATTGCTCTCCACAACAGCATCATCAAGCACAACGGCATTGATTCCAATCATTACGTTATCCTGAAGTGTACAGCCATGAACCGTCACATTGTGGGCAACAGTAACGAAATTGCCAATATTGGTGGGCGATTTTTGATAGGTTGCATGAATGACTGCACCATCCTGGATATTTGTATCATGGCCAATCCGGATGGAATGGACGTCCCCCCTGATGACGGCATTGTACCAGATACTGCAGTTGTCGCCTATTTCAACGTCACCAATAATGACCGCGGTTTCAGCCAGAAAACAGTTCTTTCCAATTTTCGGTATCTTTCCGTTTAGTGATTTTATGAGTGCCATTATCTGTATTAATTTTAAATTATGGCAAAGATATGAAAACCGGGAAAGAAATTCCCTGGTCATTTTCGAGGTGTTAAATATTGGTTATTTTTGCGAGTACCCGACATCCGTATTTATAGAAATCCGTCCTGTCGGGATAAGGTATTTTAATCAAACCTTAAAAAATACAATTAAAAACAAACTATTACTCCATGAAGGAAGCAAAAGTTATAGAACTTGATGAAGTGGCGATCAGGTTTTCGGGTGATTCAGGAGATGGTATGCAGTTGACGGGGACTTTGTTTTCCGACGCATCAGCTCTTCTTGGTAATGATATCAGTACTTTCCCCGATTATCCCTCAGAAATACGGGCACCACAGGGTACCGTCGGGGGTGTATCAGGGTTTCAGGTTCAATTTGGCAGAAAAGCGATTCATACGCCAGGTGATTTCGCGCATGTGCTGGTGGCCATGAACCCCGCAGCTGTAAAAGCCAACGCCAAGTTCATGAATCCGGGCGGAATGATCATCTTTGATAGTGATGCCTTTAATGATAAGAATTTCAAGAAGGCAGGATTGGTCACCGATGATCCGTTTACTGAATGTAACCTACTTGATTACAACAAGATACCAATACCAATCACTACCCTGACCCAGGAAAGTCTTCGGGATCTTGGACTGGACAACAAGAGTATTCTCCGCAGTAAAAACATGCTGGCTCTTGGTCTCGTTTGCTGGATTTTTAACCGGCCGCTCGATTACATCGAAGAGTACCTGAAGACCAAGTTTGCAAAGAAACCATTGGTGGTGGAATCGAATCTCAGGGTATTGCATGCCGGGTTCAACTATGGGAGTAACCTGCAGCATACGACACCTCAATACATGGTAAATCCGGCATCGATTGAACCGGGAGTTTACCGTAACATCAATGGGAATCAGGCAACCGGTTGGGGTTTGATAGCCGCCGCCGAGAAGGCAGGTCTCGAATTGTTTGTCGGCTCCTATCCCATCACTCCCGCTACGGAAATATTACAAACCTTGGCTGAGCGGAAAGATTTAGGAGTCAAGTCGTTCCAGGCCGAGGATGAAATCGCCGGAATCGCCACAGCCATTGGCGCCGCGTTTGCCGGAGATCTCGCCGTAACTACCACTTCAGGCCCAGGCTTTGCATTAAAGTCAGAAGCAATCGGACTTGCAGTTATGGCTGAATTACCTCTGGTCATAATAAACGTACAGAGGGGTGGACCTTCAACCGGGCTTCCAACAAAAACAGAACAATCTGACCTTCTCCAGGCACTATACGGTCGCAACGGGGAGAGCCCTGTCGTTGTTTTGGCTGCCAGTACCCCTTCTGATTGCTTTTGGTATGCGTTTAAAGCAGCCAAAATTGCTTTGGAAAGAATGGTTCCCGTGGTTCTCCTGACCGATGGCTTTCTCGGTAATGGGAGCGAACCCTGGAAACTTCCTTCCATGGAGGAATTGCCCGAAATAAAGCCCCGATTTGCAAAAGATGCCAGCATCTTCAAACCTTATCGCAGGGATGAAGAGACTTTGGCCAGGGAATGGGCTTTCCCCGGAATGGCAGGATTCCAGCACCGAATTGGCGGATTGGAAAAAAATGTTGCCGGCACAGTCAGCCATGATCCCGAAAACCACCAGAAGAATACAGAAATCCGTAAGGCAAAGGTTGACAAGGTGGTTTCTATGGTACCCGACCTGGAAGTATGTGGTGACGACAGCGGTGATGTGTTGCTGGTAGGTTGGGGCGGAACATACGGTCATATGTTAAGCGCACTCAGGGAACTGAGGCTAGAAGGTAAGAATGTCAGTCTGGCCCACTTTAACTACATTATGCCCCTTCCGTCAAATGTCAGGGAAGTGTTTAGCGGGTTTAAAAAAATAATTGTCTGTGAACTGAACATGGGACAGTTTGCCAGTTACCTTCGCGACAAGGAACCTGAATTTACATACCATCAGTTCAACAAGGTACAAGGCCTTCCATTCACAGTCAAAGAGTTGAAAAGTGCCGTAACTAAACTTCTGGAGGAATAAACATGAATGAAATAAAATATACCGTCAAGGACTTTAAAAGCGAAAATGAGGTTCGCTGGTGCCCAGGCTGTGGTGACTATGCCATTATGAATGCGGTGCAGAGAACCATGGCCGAAATGAATGTTCCCCACGAACAGTATGCCGTTATTTCGGGGATCGGCTGTTCCTCGAGGTTCCCATACTATATGAGCACGTATGGCTTCCATACTATCCACGGAAGGGCAACGGCCATTGCAAGCGGAGTCAAATGCGCCAATCCCAGCCTGAATGTATGGGTTATTACAGGTGATGGTGATGGTATGGCGATCGGGGGAAATCACTTTATCCATCTGATCAGAAGGAACATTGACCTGAACGTCATCCTGTTCAACAATAAAATATATGGTCTGACCAAGGGACAGTATTCTCCAACAACCGACAGGGGATTCAAGACAAAAACCTCCCCTTACGGCACCATCGAAGAACCATTTGTTCCAGGACAGTTGGTAATTGGGGCACGGGGAAACTTTTTTGCCCGTACCATCGACACCAACCTGAAACTCAGCCAGGAAGTCTTTGCTGAGGCAGCCAAACACGAAGGAACTTCCGTTGTCGAGGTACTTCAGAACTGCGTTATCTTCAACGATGGAGTGCATAATCAAATCACTGATTCGGAACACAGGCTCGAACGACAGCTCGTCCTTCGTCATGGTGAACCCATGATTTTTGGCAACGACCAGAACAAGGGTCTCATGTCAGTAAAAGGCAAACTAAAAGTGGTCACTATCGGAGAAAACGGCATCACATTGGATGATATATTAGTCCATGATGCCCATGATCCCGACCCATCGCTGCATCTGGCCCTCGTGAACATGCATTTACCCGACTTCCCTGTTGTATTCGGTGTTATCCGGGATGTGGTAGCTCTTGTTTATGACCAGGAGATGGTTAAGCAGATCAATGCAGTCAAGCAGTCAAGTCGCATCAAAGATGTTGATGGCATGCTCAATTCAGGAAATACCTGGGTAGTGGAAGGAAACGGGAATGGAAATTTGGATAGTGAACTTTGTAAAAAGCGCAGATAGGTCAACTTATCACATATTCAAGGCTGTTTCGGTTTCCGGGACAGCCTTTTTCTTTTTCCGGTAAGGATAATTTTTTGCGTTAATGTGATCAACACGAATTGCCAGGGTGAAAAAAAGGCATTCAGGAAACCGGTTAGCCTGAAAAAA
Organism: Prolixibacteraceae bacterium UBA5740; assembly: GCA_002419285.1. Taxonomy (GTDB): domain Bacteria; phylum Bacteroidota; class Bacteroidia; order Bacteroidales; family Prolixibacteraceae; genus UBA1413. Next base: position 5,802 of record DIFU01000019.1, read on the forward strand.
AGCTAATTTTCAAAAAAATATTTCTGCCATGAACATCGAAGATATTCATCTCTCCGACATATACAAAAAAAGAAAAACCGACCGTGACATCTTTCACGAACTCATGCCTTACAAGGTCAAGGAGGTGCTGCTGATTGCCACCATTTACGACTCCTATTCCATTGTCAAGGAAGGCCAGATCTTTGACAAGATATTTGGGGAATATTTACAGCTAAACTTATATGCAGCCCCGCGATTCACCAGCGTGAGCACCATGGAGGAAGCCCTTCAGGTGCTGGTCAATCACACTTTCGATATCGTTATTATCATGGCAGGCCTCGACAAGGAAACGCCTCTGAAAACCGCGCAATCGATCCACAACAATAAGCCGGACATTCCCATATTATTGCTCGCAAACAACAATGCCGACCTGAAATATTTCCAGAAAGAGGGCAACAAACTGGACTTCTTCGACAGGACATTTGTCTGGAACGGCAATTCCAATGTCTTCCTGGCAATGATCAAGTATATCGAGGACAAAAAAAACCTGGAACCCGATACCCGCCTTGGGAACGTCAGAGTCGTGCTGCTGGTCGAAGACAGCATCCAATACTACTCAAGGTACCTCCCTATGCTATATGCAACCATCATGACCCAGACCCAGAATCTGGTGGAAGATGACTCCGCTGAAGAGTTAAACAAGATTCTTAAAATGAGAGCCCGCCCCAAGGTAATCCTCGTGAGCACTTATGAAGAAGCGGTGGAGGTAATCAGGAACTATAGAGATTACATTTTATGTGTGATTTCTGACGTGAAATTTGAAAAAAATAATGTTTCAGATGAAAATGCCGGTGTTGACTTGCTGAAATATGCCAACAAGGTCATGCATTTTCCCATACCCTTGTTGCTGCAATCACATGATATCAGCAATGCCGAAAGGGCACACGACGTAGGAGCCGACTTTATCGATAAAAATTCTGATAGTCTGGCAATGGACATCCTGAATTTTCTTTATCGCCGCTTGGGATTTGGAAACTTTGTCTTCAAAGACCTTGACGGAACACCGCTGATGGAAGCCCACAACCTGCAGGAATTTGAGGAAATGTTCAGGATAATACCTGATTCCGTTCTTGAATATCACGGGCGCAGAAACTCATTCAGCACCTGGCTTATGGCACGTGGTGAGATAAACATGGCAGAACGGTTGAAACCATACCAGACCGAAGATTTTGGTAGTCCCGAAGACCTGCGGCAGTTCTGCCTTGATGTATTCAGGGAAGTGCGACTCAAAAAATTACAGGGAAGAATCATCAAATTTGACCCTGGACTGGTTTCTTCCAACAGATTTGTAATGCGTATCGGAAAAGGTTCGCTGGGAGGAAAGGGACGCGGAATGGCTTTCATGTCGAATTTTATTGAAAACATCGACTTCTCGCGCATCATTCCCGGTATGTCAATACGCATACCTGCCACCACAATCCTGGGATCCAATGAATTTGACCGATTCATTGAATCCAATAACCTTTATGAGACAATCTACAGCACCTACGATTACGAAAATATTCGAAACCAGTTTCTTGAGGCCTGGTTCGATGATGATATCAACCAGCGCCTGATGGAGTACCTTCAGGTGATGGATATGCCTCTTGCCATCCGTTCATCCGGACTTTTTGAGGACTCTTTGCTAAGGCCATTTTCGGGGGTATACTCAACCTTTCTGATTCCCAACAACCACCCCGACATTAATGTACGGTTCGAGCAACTCGTCACTGCAATCAAACTGGTCTATGTAAGTATCTTTACCGAATCAGCACAAATGTACTTCGATGCAATCGACTATAAGATCGAAGAAGAAAAAATGGCTGTTATCATTCAGGAAGTTGTAGGCCATGAATATAACACACGCTTTTATCCCCATATTTCAGGGATAGCCCAATCATACAACTATTATCCGGTCGCTTACATGGAACCTGAGGATGGTTTTTCGGTAACGGCAGTCGGATTGGGAATGTATGTGGCAGGAGGTGAGAATGCCTATCGTTTCTGCCCAAAATATCCTGCGTTGAACAACACCTCGCTATCTGCCCAGATAAGGGAGTCGCAACGCCATTTCTACGCAATCGATATGACGCGTACAACTTTTGATTTGGTGCAGGAAGGTGAATTGGCAGCCGTAAAACGTTATCGGGTCAAGGAGGCAGAGGGAGATGGCACACTGGAAATGTGCGTATCAACCTACCATATGGAGAACGAAGAGCTGGTACCGGGAATGCCAATGCCTGGTTCACGCGTGGTTGATTTCAGCAATATACTAAAATACAATGCCATACCTCTCGCAGAAACACTTCAGTTACTCCTCAGGCTTTTCAGGGAAGCCATGGGGACACCCGTTGAAATGGAATACTCCATCGACTTAAAACCTGGACCCAATGGGCTACCCACCTTTTATCTGCTGCAGATTAAACCTTTGATCAGGGCTGAGGAAGAGGTTTCAATCGAGGCTGAACACCTTGACCGGGATAACATGATCATGTATGCCGAAAGAGGGATGGGAAATGGCAAGATTGACCACATCAGGGATGTAATCTACGTTGAACCGCACCAATTCAGCAATATGATTACCAAAGAGATCGCCCACGAGATCAGTGAATACAACAAATATTTCGAGGAGCATCAGCAGGACTATTTACTGATTGGCCCCGGGAGATGGGGTTCGAACGATCATTTTACCGGCATCCCGGTTTATTGGGCAGGAATTTCAAGAGCCCGGATCATCGTTGAAATAGGCTTGCACAATTTCCCGTTGGAAGGTTCACTGGGTTCTCATTTCTTTCACAATGTCACCTCCATGAATGTCGGTTATTTCTGCATTCCACATAATTCAAACAACTCCTTTATAAATATGGAGATTCTCGAGAAACAGGAAGTGATTAGGAATACCGGATACATCCGTCATATTCGATTCGGAAATCCGCTGACCATATTAATGGATGGTAGAAAACGCCAGGCCGTAATCCGGTTCAATGAGGATCAACCAGAGTAATTACCAGTGGAATTCCAAATATCATAAGCCCGCAATGCCTGCAAAACAAGCATTTCGTAACCGTTTTTAACCTGTGCCTGATGGTCAAGGCCTTCCTGAAGAAAAGAAGTGATGGGAGGATTATATACCAGATCGTATAATAAATGACGATCGGTAATCCATTGATACGGCACATCAGGTTTCGAAGAGCTATCAGGATAAGTACCCAGCGGGGTGGTATTGATCAGAATGGTATGTTCCTGCATAATCTCCTCTGTAATACCGGCATAGATCAGGCCATTTGACACACTGCGTGAAACCAATGTGGAGGTAATCCCCAGTTTATCGAGGGCATGTACAACTGCCCTGGATGCCCCGCCTGTCCCCAACACGAGCGCCTTCTGATGATGGGATTTTAACAGTGGCAATAAACTGGTTCTAAAGCCATATTCGTCGGTATTAAAACCTTTCAAATTTGGCTTTCCTCCAGAAGACCGATGAATTACAACCGTGTTAACGGCACCGATATTCACTGCAACCTCATCGAGTTCATCCAAAAATGGAATTATAGCGGTTTTATAGGGTATGGTCACATTCAGGCCAACCAGGTCCGGATGTTTTAAAATCAGCTCTTCGACCAAATCAATGGAGGGAATTTCAAAATTCAGGTATTGTTCAGCCTTGCCCTCTTTGGCAAATTTTTCGGTAAAGAAGTTACGTGAAAATGAATGCCCCAATGGAAAACCGACCAATCCAAAGGTTCTCATGCCTTTTCCTTTTTGTTTCCGGTAAACCCTTCAATCACGAAAATAAGCACAAATCCAGTAAGGGCCAGAACAAGTGCCCCAGCCAGAAGAGAAGGCTTATTGCTAACTACCTCATAGGTCCCTGGCAGGACATTCTCTTCGATTAAAGGTCTGACTAAACCATGGCGGTCGGTGAAAGTTTCCACCACGTGCTTCCATGGCCAAACCTTGTTCAATGAACCAACCATAAAACCAGCCAATAATCCGATAGTCAGGTCGTGATATTTTCTAAAAAGCCACGAGAGAAAATTTGAAAACAGGATTATGCTGATGCCGGCACCCAGAAGAAAAACCAGAATAACCGGAATATTAAAGTCACTGACTGCCTGCAGGATAAAGCGGTACATTCCAAGTAACACAAGTATAAAGCTACCGCTAATGCCAGGCAGGATCATGGCACAAATGGCGATTGCTCCAGAAAGGAATATGAACCCATAAGTTGTGTTAGCCTCGGCAGGTGTCAATATCGTAATCACATAAGCGATTACTGCACCGGCAACTGTGATCAAAACTATTCCTGCATTCCATTTCTTGACATATCTTACAACATAGATTGCCGAAGCCACGATCAATCCAAAGAAAAAGGACCACACCAGTACCGGATAGGATTCCAATAGGTACTCCATCAATTTGGCCAGGGAAAGGATGCTGATAAAGATTCCCGCAACCAGGCTTATCAGAAAATTACCATTGATTGCAGTCCAGAACTCACTTATCTTACCTCGCAATAAAAGTTTTAGCGAGGCGGGGTTTATCGACTTGATTGAGTTGATCAATTCTTCGTATATTCCGGTAATAAATGCGATGGTACCACCCGAAACTCCCGGAATCACATCGGCAGCTCCCATAGCCATCCCCCGGAGGGTAATCATTAAATAATCCTTTAAAGATCTCATATAAAGAAGACTTAAAACTAAACCCGCGCATATTTCCGATAACGCGGGTCTAAAGAATAATTTGTAATGTCATTAATCCTGGAATGCCTCGTTGCATAAAGCCATCCCTATTTATGTGGTTTATACGCCTTGATTAACCTGCGAACAGAGTCGTTCTGTGCAGCTTTTGGAAAAACTTCAAATAAACCCTTATGGAGATTGAAGTCTAATTTAAGAGCAGTTTCCAACTGACCAACCGCTTCCGATTCATAATTGCGTTCCAAAAGGTAAGCTGCAAGGTGGTATTTAAGGACAGCGCTATTGATGTTGTGGCGGTTCCCTTTTTTAAGAATTCCGATTGCATCATCCACCTTTCCCCTGCTATGAAGGAATTCAGCAAAATAGATCCACAGCTCTAGATTGGCCGGATCAAGGGCGGTTGCTCGTTTAAAGGCAGCCCGCGCCTCTCCTTCCTGGTTGATTTCAGCCAATACCCTGCCCAACGAAAACCAATAATCGGGATTATCGCCTTCAATTGATATCGCATTTTTGATCATTCGAATACTTTCCTGGTGATTCCTTTCCATCCAATAAATGAGTCCTGAGGAAAACCAGGCAATGTCGTTGAGTGGATTCTGGGCTGATGCCTTTTGGTAGAACCTGAGTGCCATCTTATTGCGCCCCATATTAAGGTAACATTCACCTATATAGCAAAATGCATCATCGTTGTCGGGATCGAGTTTCAGATACTCCCGATAGGCTGTTATGGCCTCTTTGTAACGTTCGAGGTTTGCCAATGAATTCGCCTTGTTGAAAAGTGCCTGAAATAAGGAATTACTCAGCACCAGCGTATAATCATATGCCTCAATTGCTTTGGCGTAATCGCCAGTTCTATTGTAGGCGATTCCCAGATTAAACCAGACAGAAGCATTAAATGGGTCAATATCAAGGTAAAGGTTATAATAATGGATACTTTTATCCGACGATCCCAGCTGGTCATGAAAATAGCCCAAATCGTACAGGACCATTTCATTTTCAGGATTATGAAGGAATGCCCTTTCGAAATAATCGACAGCTCTTTTCTGGTCGCCATAAGATATAAAGGATGTACCGATATGGTATAAAACATCATCGGCGTCCTGACCTGCAAGAAGAATGGCCTTTTCGAAATACTCAACGGCTTCATCCTCCTCTTCCAGAATCAGAAGGGCAGCACCCTTGAGAAGAAAAACTTCCGCATTCTGACTATCCAGCTGGACAATCGTTTGAAGTTCGGACAATGCGGTATTTGCATCACCATTATTGATCAGTGACTGAACAAGCCTGATTCGCAATGCCAAAGCGTCCGGATGGATATCCAGTGCATGATTCAATGCGATCTCGGCCATATCGAAATCACCTTCAATGATCAGGGAATCAATGATATCATCAAAATCATTGACGTCGAAATAACCAAGACGGCCATTCTCCAACGATTCCCTGAACCGTTGTAAAATCTCGAAGGCATCGGATTGTTCCTTGTAATTACTGTCGAAGTCTCTCATATATCAAATATGCCGCAAAGTTATAAAAAGAGATGATATAAATTACGGGTTACTGATGTTGGTCCCGCAACAGATCATTGACGGTCTTTACCGGATTAAATGTTTCAACCGGAACTTCCACGAAAAGCGTATTCCAATCGCTCATAGCACCATTCCATAACCCTGGCAACTCCAGTGCTTTCAGCTCTTTCCCGTCTTTCGACTTGGTAGAGATGAAACCGGTGAGAGGGTCGGTAAACTGCATCAGGTCATACTTTTCGCCTTTATAATTTTTTAACCCACATACCAGATCAACCGGATTGAAGTGGGTGGCATGCTTCGCAATTTTCGCCTGAACAGGATTACCATGGTCTATTTGGACACTTTCCGCAATTTGAAGGGATACGGTTCCGTCACTGTTCATTGCCCAGAAAGGTCCACCGCCAGGTTCACCCTCGTTTCTGACCATCCCGCAAACGCGTATTGGACGATTGTATTTTTCCTTCAGATAATGATACAGCTCCTCTTTCTCGGTATAATACTGATTTTCGGCAGGCTTAACATTCAATGTATTTTCAAGGAAGTTGGCGGCTTCGGCCAGAAATCCGCTTTCCAATGCGGTCGGATGTTTTTCGTTTAATTGCTGCTGATATTCAAAGATATGCTTCTGGTAAGAAAGAAGGACACCGGCGAGAGCCTTTTTATAGGTATAAGTAATTGGCTTTAGCCGATCGGGAACCACGTTGTCGATATTCTTGATAAAAATCAGGTCATTATCCAGGTCATTAAGGTTCGACAACAAGGCGCCATGACCTCCCGGTCTAAACAGCAATGAACCGTCTTTTTCGCGGAATGGTTCATTGTCAGGGGTAACCGCAATAGTATCGGTTGAAGGTTTTTGTTCACTGAAAGAGATATCAAGGACAACCCCTGATTCCTTCTCAAACCCGGGCCTAACAGCCTCCAGCAGACTCTCAAACCCCGAACGATGCTCAGGTGAAACCGTAAAATGAAGTCTGACTAACCCATGGCTATCTTTGGCATAAACTGCTCCTTCAGCCAGGTGTTCCTCAAAAGGCGTCCTGGAATAACCTGCATACTGGTGAAACTGAAGCAACCCTTTGGGAAGGTTCCCATAGTTGAGCCCTTTGGTTGTAAGAAGACATGTCAGGACATTTAGAAGGTTTACCTGCTTTTGATTACGCTTCAAGGCTTTTCTTAAATCACCATAAAAGGCGAAATCAGAAATTCTGTCCATAAATTCCCTTACATCCTTTGAAGAGGATAATACCTCCGCTTCCGGCTTTCCGGCCATAAGATCTTCCATCGCCGAAAAGAGCGCCTTGAACATGCGGCTCGCAGCTCCGGAGGCTGGAACAAACTTCAGGATGGAAATGCCATCCAGGGCCTTTTGCTCAAATATATCAACGAATTTTTCAATCTGCGTGTGGTCAAGCTGTAATATGCCGTTACCTACCGAAGCTGCATCCACAACCTGCAGATATGGAAAGCCCGAACGAAAACTTTCAATCTGTTTCACTACCTCCTCGAGAAGACTTCCGCGATTGGCAATCTGTAACTCATCTTGTTTTGAAAACATATCAGTGAATTTTTGTATTAAAAATAGTTCTTTTAACTGACCAAATGCCCGATTTGGCTTGATTTACGGGTAAAGTTTTCAAATGACTTTTCAACACCGGGCCCTGATGGGCTGTTTTAGAATTAATTACCTTTGCCGGTCGGAAAAGTATCTATCATCATGCAACAATATCCCTGGGGGCATTCGCGTCGTTTCAATGATTTTCCCTCCCATTTCAAAAGATTATTCAACCAAAGAGTTCAAAAGATATCCATTGATGCCGGCTTTACCTGTCCCAACCGCGATGGAACACTGGGAAAAGGTGGTTGCACCTATTGCAACAACGACTCCTTCAATCCGTCATTTTGCGACCAGGAAAAGAGCATAACACAGCAAATCAGTAACGGGATCTCGTTTTTTAAGACCAAATACCCCGACATGAAGTATCTGGCCTATTTTCAGTCGTACAGCAACACATATGGTCAGTTGGAGCATTTGAAGAATCTCTATCAGGAAGCCCTTGCATATACCGGAATGATGGGACTGGTCATTGCGACCCGACCCGACTGCATATACCCGGAACTATTGGAATATCTTGCGAGATTGTCGGAACATACATACGTCATGTTGGAATATGGGGTTGAATCACACCTAAACCAAACCCTGGAAAAAATTAACAGGGGACACACCTTTGAAGTATCGGTGAAGGCATTTGAATATACGGCGAACCATGGGATCAGGACCTGCGCTCACCTTATCCTTGGTCTACCGGGAGAAACAACAAATGATATGATGGAACAAGCCCGCATTATTTCACAACTGCCTGTTGACAACCTCAAACTACACCAGTTACAAATTCACAGGGGCACTGTAATGGCTGCACAATATCGAACTAACCCCGAAAGTTTTCATCTGTTTAATCCGGATGAATATACCGAACTGGTTACAGATTACCTCGAACGTCTAAACCCGGCAATCGTGGTCGAGCGCTTTATAAGCCAGTCACCCTCCGATCTCCTTATAGCACCCAAATGGGGATTGAAAAATTTCGAATTTGTGGCAAGGGTCGAAAA
>DIFU01000074.1 GCA_002419285.1 Prolixibacteraceae bacterium UBA5740
TTTTTTGACCGTCCCCGAATAAAAATAAAGTTGTTGGCATCTATAATGCCAAGGTCACCAGTGCGAAGCCACCCATCATCAGTGAATGCCTCACGGGTGGCCTGTTCATTTTTGTAATAGCCCAGCATTACATTTTCTCCTCTTACCTGAATCTCACCTACCACATTCAAAGGATCCTCAGAATCGATTCGTACCTCCATCCGGTCGACCAGACGGCCAGCCGATGAAGCTTCAGTTTTATTCCAGGCTTCATAACTGATCAAAGGTCCGCATTCTGTCATACCATAGCCAATGGTAAATGGGAACCGGATCTTGCGGAAAAACTTTTCAACATCAGCGCTGAGCGGTGCACCACCGATTACAATTTCAAAAAACCTTCCGCCAAAAGTTTCTACCATTTTTGCCCTGATCTTTTTCTGAATCACTCCAGAAATACCAGGAATTGCAAGCAATACCTTCATTACCGGTTTCTCGATGGTGGGCAATATTCTCTTTTTGTAAATTTTTTCAATAATCAACGGCACTGAGAGAATCAGGTTAGGCTGTATTTTGCCGAATGCTACCGTAATAACCTGTGGTGTAGGCATCTTTGACATAAAGGTGATATGGCAACCTAATGTAACGGGAAAAAGAAATTCAAACAATAAGCCATACACATGGGCCATCGGAAGGAAAGAAACAATCTTGTGACCCGCTTTCAAAGGCATATGTTCGCGAGCATAAACAATATTGGAAACAAGGCTCCGAACGGGAATCATCACCCCCTTCGTAAAGCCAGATGTACCTGATGTATACGAAATTACGCAACAGTCATCGCTTTTCCAATCATAAAAACCAAGTGTTTCAGACGAAAGACTGTTCTTTTTGTAATACTCAAAAGAATCGGCAAGCTTAAATTCTGCACTTTCATCTGTCGACCAATGAATGGTGAAATCTTCAAGAATCACTATCGTTTGAAGATTTTCAGAATGAGAGGGATCCAACTTATCGAGAAGCGAGCGGGAAACAAAAGCGATCTTTGACTCTGAATGGTTAAGAATATGGTTGGTATCTTTATGGTTGAAATCAGGAAGTATTGGAACAATCACAGCGCCAGAGGTAATTGAGGAAAGAAATATGGTACCCCACCTGGCAGAGTTCCTGCCCAGAACAGCAATCTTATCGCCGGGCCGTATCCCTGACACCTGGTAAAAAAGATGCAATGACTTGATAACGGTTGCTGAATCCCGGAAAGTAAAATCTCCTCCGTCATAATCCGAAAATGCCAGATTACTCCAATTCTGCCGGAAGGCATCAGCGTAAAGTTTTGAAAGCGTTGACATAGTTTTTTGATTTGCTTAATTCAACAAAACAGATCTATCCGGACTCTGCGAGATAGGTATTATACTGAAAAGCAGGCAGGTTCGGAAGGTTTACCCTTGCAAGATAATGCCAGAATTTGAATTTTCAATACAGAAGTACAGGAATTGGAAAAAAGATTTTCGCTGACCCACAAATTTCAGGTTAAAGGCATATGGCCATATTACCCTACTCCATTCGACTGTTAAACTGAAACTTACAAATTAACCCATGGTCATCCCAGGTAGGTCATGTTCAACAAAAGACTGAAAAAAACATCCGGCCTTGATAGCACCGGATGTAAGAAGAATGAGTATTTCATATGAAGGCTCCCTGCATATTACCCTTGATAAAAGGATGTTGCCGGGAAACCAAATTTATTAACCATGCATTTCAAGCAGGATTTCCAGAATTTTCTTTCCTGCAGCAGCAACACTGGTTCCAGGGCCAAAAATGGCCACTGCACCTGCATCATACAGATATTGGTAGTCCTGAGCAGGTATAACGCCACCCACAATCACCATAATATCTTCCCTGCCAAGTTTTTTCAATTCTTCAATCACAGTAGGGACGAGAGTTTTATGACCAGCAGCCAAAGAGGAGACTCCCAGAACATGGACATCATTTTCGACGGCCTGGCGTGCTGCCTCTTCAGGTGTTTGGAATAAGGGACCCATATCCACATCGAAACCAATATCGGCGTAGCCGGTGGCAACAACTTTTGCTCCCCGATCGTGTCCGTCCTGCCCCATTTTGGCTATCATGATCCTGGGCTGACGACCTTCAAGTTCTGCGAATTTACGTGCAAGCTCCTGGGCTTCGGTAAATTCCGATTTTTGTTGGGCTTCTGATTTATACACGCCTTCGATTGTTCGGATAACTGCTTTATATCTTCCGGCTACCACTTCACAGGCATCCGAAATTTCACCCAAAGATGCACGTTTTTTGGCTGCATCAATCGCCCGCTCCAGAAGATTTCCATTACCTGAAGATGCACAATCTGTAATTGCCTTCAGGGCTTCCTTCACTTCAGCCTCATTCCGTTCAGCCTTCAGCTTTTTGAGCCTTTCAATCTGGGATAGACGCACCGCGGTATTGTCAATCTCAAGGATATCAATCGGATCCTCTTTTTCAAGCCTGTATTTATTGACTCCAACAATGGTTTGTGTACCACTGTCGATCTTACCCTGAGTTCTGGCAGCCGCTTCCTCAATGCGCATTTTAGGGATACCCGTTTCAATAGCCTTGGCCATACCACCGAGCTTTTCGACCTCCTCGATCAGGGCCCATGCCTTTTGGGCTATCTCATGGGTCAGCGACTCTACATACCACGAACCGGCCCATGGATCAACCGACCGGCAGATTTCAGTCTCTTGCTGGATGTAGATCTGGGTGTTACGGGCAATCCTTGCCGAAAAATCAGTTGGAAGTGCTATTGCTTCATCAAGGGCGTTAGTATGCAAACTCTGTGTGTGACCCAGGGCTGCCGCCATGGCTTCAATAGTGGTACGCCCAACATTGTTGAACGGATCCTGTTCGGTCAGCGACCATCCGGAAGTCTGGGAGTGCGTGCGCAAAGCCATTGACTTCGGGTTTTTCGGATTGAACTGTTTCACCAGTTTCGCCCAAATCATGCGCGCTGCTCTCATTTTGGCGATTTCCATGAAGTGGTTCATTCCAACAGCCCAAAAGAAAGAAAGACGTGGCGCAAAGGCGTCAACATCAAGTCCGGCTTTGATACCGGTCCTGATATAATCAAGTCCGTCAGCCAGGGTGTATGCCATTTCAATGTCGGCAGTGGCACCAGCCTCCTGCATATGGTAACCCGAAATTGAAATGGAATTGAATTTCGGCATATGCTTCGAGGTAAACTCAAAAATATCGGCAATAATCCGCATGGAGAAATCAGGAGGATAAATATAGGTATTGCGCACCATGAATTCTTTCAGGATATCGTTCTGGATTGTACCCGCCAGCTGATCCATGGATGCCCCCTGTTCAAGTGCGGTGACAATGTAGAAAGCCATGATGGGAAGCACTGCTCCGTTCATGGTCATGGATACCGACATTTTGTCGAGTGGGATCTGATCAAATAGAATCTTCATGTCGAGGATCGAATCGATCGCCACACCAGCCTTTCCAACATCACCAACTACCCTGGGGTGATCAGAGTCATACCCCCTGTGTGTGGCAAGGTCAAAGGCTACCGACAAACCCTTCTGGCCGGCAGCCAGGTTACGGCGGTAGAAAGCATTGGATTCTTCAGCCGTTGAAAATCCAGCGTATTGACGGACCGTCCATGGCTGCATCACATACATGGTTGAGTAAGGGCCGCGAAGAAAGGGAGCCATGCCTGCGGCATAGTTGAGATGTTCCATCCCTTCCAGGTCCTCTTTTGTATATACAGGCTTTACCGGAATCAGTTCGGGTGTCATCCAGTTGGTACCCGACGTGGCATTATCCTGCGTTGTGGAGGTAATCTCCCGGATATCTATGTTTTTAAAATCTGGTTTCATACTTAAACTATTTTGGATAAATCGAAATTGCTTGCCGACATTTGCCATCTGTTCTGTCTTTTAGTATCATTGCAAAACATTACAGGAAATACTTGAAAAAGAACAGTTGTTTTATGCCGGGTTATTGTCGCCCTTCCTTTATCTGATGATTTGACTTTGATATTGAGCAAGTTCCTCTAACAGGTTCGACCTAACATGAATGAAATTCTTCACTCCTGCGGCTTCCAGTTCTGAGCGGCATGCAGGATTCCCGGCCACTACAAGAATTTCTTCCTTAATCAAGGCTGCAAGGTCGGGAGCCAGAGTGACATACTCGTCATCGGAACTGCATAGTACAACAATAGAAGCTTTTGCAGCCCTGGCAGCGGCCAGACCTGCCTCCACTGTCTCAAAGCCATTGTTATCAGCGACTTCAAAGCCAGCAACTGAAAAAAAGTTACAGGCAAACTGGGCTCGTGCCTTGCGCATGGCCAGGTTGCCGATAGTCAGCATAAATGCAAGCGGGCGACCATTGGTTTTTGCGAACTGATCAGTTTTGTATCGCAGGGCTTCAAATGCGGACGCTCCCCTGTATGGTTTCAGAGTCTCCACCACAGCTTCTGCTTCAGTCTTGTCACATGCAGCGAATACAGTATCAGCCAGATCTTTGTTTATAATCTCATTGAAATTCGGGAATTGATTAATGCCTAAAAGGTTTTCCTTTCTCATGGCAATGTTCATATCCCGGCGATGAGCCATTTCCTTCACTTCTTTCTGGATGAAACCTGCTTTCAATGCCTCAAGGAATCCCCCTTGATCATGAACTGCGAGGAAAAGTTTCCAGGCTTCAGCGGCAACTGAGGCTGTCAGGTTTTCGATATAATAGGCTCCACCGGCTGGATCGGCAATTTTGTCAATGTAAGACTCCTCCTTCAAAAGAATCTGTTGGTTACGGGCAATCCGTTCTGCCATGGCTGTCGGTTCCTCATACATGGTATCGAAGGGCAGCACTGCAATGGAATGAGCTCCCCCGAGTGCAGCCGACATGGCTTCAGTTTGTGTACGTAAAAGGTTGGTATATGAATCGTAGACTGTTTTATTGAACCGGCTGGTTTCGGAGTGAACAATCATTTTGGCGCTATCATCATTTTCAGGTCCGAATGCCTTCACGATTTGAGCCCAGAGTAAACGTCCAGCCCTAAGTTTGGCTATCTCCATGAAATAGTTGTTACCGATTGTCAGCTCGAACTTCATTTTTGAAGCAACCTGGTCAACCGTCATACCCAACTCAGTGAGACGGATCAGATATTCGGCACCAGCTGACAGTGTATAAGCAAGCTCCTGTACCAGTGAGGCACCACTATTACCAAAGATTTTGCCGTTCACCACCAGGGTACGTATACCAGGTACATCGCAGGTGACTTCCATCTGGGCCTTCAGCTGTTCAAAAGCCTTATCTTCACAGCATACACCAAATTTTCCCCTGACAGCAAGATTACCAAGAGGGTCGTTGTTCAATGAAGCATTTACCTGTGTTGCATCCCAGGGTCCTTCCTGGACCAGGGTGGTAAAAGCCTGGGTAAAGTCACATTTTCCGCAAGTACAAATCAGGTTAACTTCTGCGGCTTCAAGGCAAATATCCTGAAGAAGGATTCTCAGGTCTGCCAAATTCAAGGGAGAACACTCTTTGAACTTAAAACCCAGTGAATTCACACCTTTTCCAAGTACTTCAAGTGCCTTCTTGTTTGCCTCCGTGAGGTCGGTCACCACAATATCCTGTCTGATCAACCAGCTATTGGTAGCTGTATTGCCCCTGACAAAAGGAAAAACTCCCGGGACATTCATGAGGTAATCAAGTCCTTGAATATGTTCGGCACGGTAATAAGGTCGAACTGAAATGCCTTCGTTGGTTTTCCAAACCAAGGCTTTCTCATAGTCTTTTCCCTTCAGGTCGGCGATGATTTTTTCTTCCCATTGCTGGGTCGACACCTCCGGAAATTCAGAGAAAAGTTTTTTGGTAGTTTCTGCCATAATTTTTTGTTTTTGAAAATCGACGGCAAAATTAACCCAATAAACCCTCTCTTTTACTAATTATTAGCAGGTTTTAACCCAATGGTAATATAATTCGGTGTGTGAAGATATAATGTTTAGAATGATTCCAAATAGCTGTGGTACAGCCTCTAAATAAACTTCTCCAAGTCGATTTGGCCGGGATCGATCAACCGGTTAATGATCGCATAAACGGTAAGGCCCGAAATAGACTTTATCCCCAGTTTTCCGGTTATGTTCTTTCGATGGGTAATGACCGTATGTATGCTGATAAAGAGCGAATCGGCTATCTCCTTGTTTGAATATCCCATGGCAACCAATCGCAGAATTTCCTTTTCCCTTTGGGTCAGGTCATTCTCCCCGGCAGTAGATTCCGGTTCATTTTTGATGAAATCATCCACGATGCCCTTTAGCAACGAAATATCACTGTATAGATTTACACATCTGAGCGAATCGAGGTCACCGGTCACAGGCTGGTTATTGGCAGTTATCAATACCGCTTCGACCTTGCTATCTTCTGCCAATATAAGAACTTCTTCTGCCAAAGAGGTTTCGACAAATACAAGCAAATTACATTTCATGCATAAATCACGGTCAGGAAACTGGTTCATATCAGATATCTGTACAATCTCCTTCTTCCATAAAGTACTGATCATGGACGCAAGACCTTTGCGAACAATCTCCGATTGATGCAGAACAATGATCCTACTGGTCATTTTTCAGGATATTTTCAATTCGAGTGATCATTGGAACCAAGATCTTATCTTCAATCCTGGAATGGTCGATCAGATCCCTTTCAAAACGAAACAGCGTTATCAGGAAATCGTTGCACAAATTGTCGTTATAATCGGCTTTCAGGAATTTTATCACCAGATTCTTTAGGTCAGTCATTTTTTCGTCAACATCAGAATGTTCCTTTTCATATGTTTCAATTGACTTTCCCCAATCCTCTTCAGAAAGCGGAACTCCATCCTCGTATGCGGCAGTGATTCGCAATACATAGGGAAAGACTGAATCTTCCTCATCCTTAATGTGATATAATAGTTCTGATTTATACTTCCGAAAGAATAGGATGATGAGTCTCAGGTCTTCTGTATTTGTCTGACTGGACTCGACCAGATTTTCGAGCTGCTTTTCCATTTTAGGTACAACCCAGCTCAGGTAATATTGATGGGTATGTCGAAGGTAATCGACAATCAGGCGGGGAGAAAACTTAAGGAATTCAGATTTCGGAAAATAATCGGGATGATGAAATGCATTGATGATCACCAGAAAGAAAGGAACATGGATGTCTCTTTCAGCACAAATCTCCCCGATGGTGGCATCCCCGAAGCCCAACCTGATCCCAAAACGATTGATCACCGGCAAAAGGTGATAGTTATCCGTCACGACCCTTGAAAGTTTATCTTCTGATGTGAACAATTTCATAAACCATTGATTTTGAATACGCCAAATGTAGAAATATTTTACAGGCCAGGCAACCAGTATTGTATACGTTAAAGTATGTTAAGCTTGCTCTTCTAACTATAACAAAAGAGCATGAAAAGGAGTTTATATAAATAGAGATTCAAAAAATTTTGAGCCATGATAGAATACGCAAAAACCATTCTCCCCCGGTTCAGTTACAGTGAAAGTCTCTTTAAAAAAGAACTGATGAAATGCTTGAGATGGGCAAAACCACATGAGATCAATGAATTGAAAACCTGGTGTATCCTTGCATTTTATCATCAGTACCCCCAGGTGTTGGATGATGTGTTTACTCACGTCGCAGCCTGAAAATCCACATAATTCCACGACAATCTGGGACACCGGAACTATCGTTCCTGAAAAACATCTGTTATAAACACCGGTTGAATCAGATATTGACCCGAATCGGGCAGGGCATAAATCCCCCGTAGAACCTTCATTCCCCTGACAACTTTACCAAAGGCGGCAAATCCCAGCCCATCAGGATTTCTTCTACCCCCATGGTCCAACTCCGGTTGGTTGCCTATACAAATGAAGAACTCAGATGATGCGGTACCTGGCTCATTTCTGGCCATGCTAATCACCCCATTCCGATGCCTGATCCCTGTTTCGATGGTTGGTTCATGTGGAATGGAATGGACATTGCCCACAAGGTCATCATGATATAAGCCACCCTGGACAACATTTATCCTGACTGGGCTATCTGGCTGATTTTCATCATCTACCACCCTGTAAATCTTGCTGTTGTTATAAGTGCCCGACTCAACCAACCCTAAGAAATGTTTGCCGGTTACCGGGGCACGAACAGTGTCGACCTCAACCACAAAAGATCCTATTTCAGTGAGAAATTTCACCCTGGGCAATTTCTGGGCAAAAGAGGTCAACGAAATGAATAACAAAATCAACCAGCAATACAGTTTCATCCCTTAATAAATTATCAGGCAATATAAGCCAATCCCTACAAATCTTAAAAAAACAGATGAAAAACTTCCTGAGGTTAAGGGGAAAGTATCTATTTTCGAAAAATTATTTTAATCAACTACTTGTAATTTCAAATATCATCAATGAAACGGTATATTCTATTGCTTTTATTGGCCGGATCGCTTTCGGTTTCAGTCTGGGCCAAAAATCTGGCCGAAATATTAAAAGAGATTCCCGAATTGGAAGAGGTCACTCCCGTTACTGCGAACACTTTTTTCACTGAGTCATTTCATGTAAAAATCAGACAACCTATTGACCACCAAAATCCTTCGGCAGGATCTTTTCTCCAGAGAGTGTTTATTTCAGTCAAAAACACCAGCAGCCCTGTGGTTTTGGTAACCGAGGGATATGGTGCTGATTATGGGGCCAACGTAAATTACATCAACGAGTTGTGCCCAATACTCGATGCCTCACAGGTTGTGGTGGAACACAGGTATTTCGGCCCGTCTACACCGGAGAATGCTGACTGGAGTTATCTCACTGTCGAGAATGCCGCTAATGACCACCATAGGGTCGTGAGTCTGCTGAAGCCCCTGCTGGGTGGCAAATGGATCAATACCGGAATTAGTAAGGGAGGACAGACAGCCATGCTTCACAGGGTATTTTTCCCAGGTGATGTCGATGTGACTGTTTCCTATGTGGCCCCGTTTAATTTTGGAGTGGAAGATGGTAGACATGAACCCTTTATTGCCAAAAAAGCCGGAACGAAAGAAGGCCGGAAAAAAATCAAAGTGTTCCAGAAAGAAGTGTTGAAACGCCGTACGGCACTAATGCCACTTTTCGAACAGCACGTGAAAGAGAAAGGCTATACCTTTTCAACCGACCTGAATGCCGTTTATGATTATTGCGTCCTCGAATACAGCTTTTCATTCTGGCA
The DNA here is from genome assembly GCA_002419285.1 of Prolixibacteraceae bacterium UBA5740. GTDB lineage: Bacteria > Bacteroidota > Bacteroidia > Bacteroidales > Prolixibacteraceae > UBA1413. The sequence continues at coordinate 9,208 of DIFU01000074.1, forward strand.
ATGGGGACACGACCCGGCTATCATACCATCAACTGATGCAAGCGATGAGGAAATTTATGAACATTTCATGAAAATTGCTTCTCCTGACTATTTCAGCCGGGAGGGACTGGCCAGAATAGGTTCCTTCTTCGTTCAGGCTGCCAGGGAACTTGGATATTACGGATATGATACCCGCCCGTTCAGAAAACACCTCAGTATAGAAAATGCGGAAGATTACCTCGCTGAACTGTTCCTGCCCGAGGATTATAAAGTAAGCTTTGATGCCTCATCAGTTGTGAAGACCCGGGAGTTCCTGAAGAATACCAATGCCAAAATGATATTTATTTATGGAGCCAATGATCCTTGGACAGCCAGCGGGGTAGATCTGCCCAAACGAGAGCATTTTTTAAAGGTAGTTCAGGATGGAGCCGGTCATGGCATTCGAATTCGCAACCTTGACGAAAAGAACCGCCAAAAAGTGATGAACCTGCTGAATGCGTGGATCCTCGCTGAAACTCCCGTTAGCCTTAACTGATGAAACCATTTTTTCAATTAACATTCATTTTGCAGATAGGCCCTATTTTAAACCACTGTAAATTAATTCGTAACTTTGCCGTAAATCACTTATTGTTTTAGCGTACAATGATTCCAACCATTCTGATCATCGGCTTCATACGGACCGTCATCATTATTCTGATTGTCTTTTACGGGTTCCGCCTAATCACCCGATATATACTTCCTCTCTTTGTACAAAAGACCATCCGTGACATGCAGACAAAAATGCAGCAACAGATGCGCGAACAACAAAGGCAAGGCAAACGTGAAGGGGAAGTTACTATTGAAAGTAACAAAAATCAGCAGCGAAACAACGTAAAAGATGGGGAATATGTTGATTTTGAAGAGGTAGAATAGATCCTTCCAGATTGGTTAATCCACCAATTCCCTTATTTTTGTCGCGATTTCAAAAAATTAGAAAATTTATATGGCTCAGGAAGATATTTTCAGAAAACTGGTAGCCCATTGCAAAGAGTATGGGTATGTTTTTCAATCAAGTGAAATTTATGACGGACTCAGTGCTGTATACGACTACGGTCAGTATGGAGTGGAACTGAAAAATAATATCAAAAAATACTGGTGGGACAGCATGGTACTTCTCCATGAAAATGTTGTCGGGATTGATTCTGCCATCTTCATGCACCCTACCATTTGGAAGGCATCGGGTCATGTTGACGCTTTCAATGATCCGCTTATCGACAACAAGGATTCCAAAAAAAGATACCGTGCGGATGTCCTGATCGAAGACCAGCTCGCCAAAATCGAGGAGAAAATCGAAAAGGAGGTTGAAAAAGCAAGGAAAAGATTCGGAGAAGCTTTCGATGAAACGCAATTCCGTTCAACCAACGCCAGGGTCCTTGAAAACCAGCAGAAATGGGACGATCTGCACCACAGGTTCAGCCAGGCCATGAACGACAATAACCTGGATGAATTGAAGCAAATTATCGTCGATAACGAAATCGTATGCCCGATTTCAGGCACCCGAAACTGGACCGACGTACGGCAGTTTAACCTGATGTTTTCGACTGAAATGGGATCTACCGCAGAGGGTGCCATGAAAGTTTTCCTTCGTCCTGAAACGGCACAAGGTATATTTGTCAATTACCTGAACGTGCAGAAAACAGGACGCATGAAGATTCCGTTTGGTATCGCACAGATCGGGAAAGCTTTTCGTAATGAGATTGTAGCCAGGCAATTCATCTTCCGAATGCGTGAGTTTGAACAAATGGAGATGCAATTCTTCGTGAAACCCGGCACTGAACTCGATTGGTTTGAAAAATGGAAGGAATTCCGTATGAAATGGCACCGTTCATTGGGTTTTGGAGACGAAAATTATCGTTTCCACGAACACGAAAAACTGGCACATTACGCCAATGCTGCCGTGGATGTCGAATTTCGTTTCCCGTTTGGGTTCAAGGAGGTGGAAGGAATCCATTCACGAACCGACTTCGACTTGTCTCAGCATGAACAATACTCCGGGAAAAAACTTCGCTATTTCGATCCGGAAATGAATGAATCCTATGTTCCCTATGTAGTTGAAACTTCGATTGGGGTCGACAGGATGTTCCTTCAGATAATTTCCGCATCGTTCCACGAAGAAGAGGTCGTGGGTGCCAACGGTGAAAAAGACATTCGTACCGTATTGCGTATTCCTCC
>DIFU01000113.1 GCA_002419285.1 Prolixibacteraceae bacterium UBA5740
CTCTTTTGGTTGTGCGCTCTCTTGGAAACAAAGAGCAGGCCTTGATCTATTTCAGGGCCATTATCAGAAGGGCAGAAGTATTCAGGACCCTGAATGGCATTGAATACTATAACTTCGTGATATCATCAACCAATCATCGGCAGATTACTGCGGACCAGTCGATTGCAGAATACCTTCGGTTTTACCTGAAAAATTACAGCCGTTTTATCGGACCAGATTTCTCGGAAGAGGAAATACAGGAATCACCTGAAGAATTAATGGCCAGGGCCCAGCGCGAAGATGAAATCCTGGGTGAAGGTGGCCGGTTTGTTTCGGTTGATGTACCGGTTATCGAAGCGATGTTCTCCCCTCAAATCGACACAATACAGAGTTTTGTGATTGCTGTCCATGACAAGAACCTTTCACTAAGACCCGTATTAACGCAATTTGCCGAATTCAACCGCAGAGAATTCAGGATATGGAACCTGGCTTCGGAAATCAAACAATCAAAAGAATACCAGTTTGTGGTGATCTCCGGAATCCCGGGCTATACTGAGGGTATGTCCTATTTCCGGAAGGCCATTACCGAAAGATCTCTCTTTAATTCTTTAGGGACAATCTCGTACCGGAATTTCATGGCCACTGGACAAAACCTCCTGAAGCTGACAGAAAATGAGCAGGTAGATTCTTATATGGAATTCTTCAGGACAAATTATATCCAAAGAGCAGGACAAGTCCCACCTGCCGGCACTCCATCTTCACCAACCGGACAAGCCCAAACACAACCACAGGTTCAGCCAGAATCTGTCGAGGAGAATGACAACATACCGGACAGCAGCATAGGATACAATGGTCCATATACGACAAACACAACCGGGGTCCACCAATTCATACTCGTTGTGCCGAATGAAGGATTTAACAAACAGCAGTTGCTGGAGAACCTCAGAAGCTATAATGAGAGCAGCTATAATTCGCTGAATTTGCAAATTTCGGAATCCACCCTTGATGACTTCCGGATCCTGATCAAAATTTCGGGGTTGCCTGACAAGGCCGTTGCAATGGAATATCTCAGGACCATTGTCCAGAACCGCTTGCTATTTGCCCCACTCGAAAACGCTGATTACCGGAACTTTATCGCAACGCCGGAAAATCTAGCTATCTTTGTCAGGGAGAAGAATATTACCGACTACATGGAATTTTACAGGTTGTTTTACCTGAATCGATGATCGCGGTTCGCAGCCAATCGGTTAAAGTTTGTTAAGTTCACACTTCACAGGCCTGATTTTTGTTCTATTACAATTGAACGCTAGTAAAAAAATATGAGAAAAATACGCATATTATGGGTTGATGACGAAATTGACCTGCTGAGGCCGCATATCATCTTCCTCCGGGAAAAAGACTATGAGGTAGAAACGGCCAATAATGGGGCTGATGCTCTGGAAATTGTCAGCAAAACCCATTTTGACATTATTTTTCTCGATGAGAACATGCCTGGTCTAAGCGGACTTGAAACGCTTAACCGAATCAAAAACATCGCTCCCAATGTTCCTGTGGTCATGATCACGAAAAGCGAAGAAGAGAATATCATGGACGAAGCCATTGGTTCAAAGATTGCAGATTACCTGATTAAGCCTGTTAACCCCAAGCAAATTCTTTTAACACTCAAGAAAAACATTGAGACGAAGCGTCTTGTAACCCGTCAAACCACTTCGGCTTACCAGTCAGAGTTTACGCAGATCGGCATGAAATTGAACGACCGGCTATCGGCCGGTGAGTGGACCGAGCTATACAGAAAACTGGTATACTGGGAGCTTGAACTGGGCACGTCGGATGATGCTGCCATGGACGAAATCCTGGTCATGCAAAAAAATGAAGCCAACATAGCCTTTTTCAGGTTTATCAAGGATAATTATCTGAAATGGTTTGGTAAACCTCTGGGAGAAAGGCCGATGCTCTCGACCGATATTTTCAGGCACAAGGTTTTCCCCATTCTTGAAATGAACAGGAAGGTTTTCGTCCTGGTCATCGACAATTTGCGCTATGATCAATGGAGGATGTTGAGCCGTGTGGTCAATGACTATTACATTACGGAAGATGAATCGCTCTATTTCAGTATCATACCGACCGCAACAATGTATGCGCGCAATTCCATGTTTGCCGGACTAATGCCTTCTGAGATCGAGAAACTGTATCCCATGCTCTGGGATGATGATGATAATGAAGGTAATAAAAACCAGCACGAAGAGGAACTGCTCCGCAAGCAAATGCTCCGTCTTGGCAGGAAGGAAAAACTTTATTTTGACAAGGTATCCAATCTGAAAAGCGGGAAAAAGCTGGCCGACACCATTCAGGCTATCAGTGATAACGATTTGTCGGTCATGGTTTTCAACTTTGTTGACATGATTTCACATGCACGTACTGAAATGGAAATGATCAGGGAACTGGCATCCGATGAAAAAGCTTACAGATCGCTGACCATGAGCTGGTTTAACCACTCATCGCTGCTCGACCTACTGAAGTCACTTGCTGAAAACGACATCCACCTTGTCATCACTACCGATCATGGAACCATCAGAGTCAACAATCCTGTCAAGGTGATTGGCGACAGGGAAACCAATACCAACCTCAGGTACAAGTTGGGAAAGAACCTGAATTACAAAGCGAAACAGGTTTTTGAAGTACCAAATCCAAAGGGTGCTTTCCTGCCCTCGCGAAATGTGAGTACCAGTTATATTTTTGCTCAGGGAAGTGACTTCTTCGTTTATCCGAATAATTTTAATTACTACGCGAATTATTACAACAATACCTTCCAGCATGGAGGAATTTCCATGGAAGAAATGATTGTTCCGGTAATCACTTTGGTCCCAAAAAAATAACAGGAATAGAGAAAAAGGAACTGGCCAGTTCCAAAATGTACTAGATCTGCCCCTTTTTCATTTGAGCATATAGTTTGTTCGCAAAGATGAAGTCATCGAGAGCCTGGTTTCCGGAGCTGAGAATTTCCTTTTTGGTACCTTCCCAGCATTTTTCACCTTTATGTATAAACAAAACGCTATCGCCAATCTCGATCACAGAGTTCATATCGTGGGTATTGATGATTGTCGTCATATTGAATTCCTTGGTCAGGTCGTGAATCAGGTTATCAATCAGGGTGGATGTTTCCGGATCGAGGCCTGAATTGGGCTCATCGCAAAAGAGATACTTCGGGTTAAGCGCTATGGCCCGTGCAATGGCCACCCTCTTTTTCATCCCGCCACTGATTTCAGAGGGGAACATATGATTGGCGTTGGTGATATTCACATGGTCGAGACAAAAACTGACCCGTTTTAGTTTTTCCTTACCCGAGAAATTGGTGAACATATCGAGAGGGAACCGAACATTTTCCTCAACGGTCAGAGAATCAAACAAGGCCCCACCCTGAAATACCATTCCAATCTCCCTGCGAAGCAGTTTTCTCTCTTTCTGCTTCATGGCAGTCAGGTCGCGGTTGTCATAGACGATCGTTCCTGAATCGGGTTCAAACAATCCCAGAATACACTTCAACAAAACAGTCTTTCCCGATCCGCTTCGGCCAATAATGAGATTAGTCTTTCCTGGTTCAAAAGAGGTTGTAATATTTTGGAGGACAGTCTTTTCCTCAAACGATTTGGATAAGCCGGTTACCTGGATCATGTGAGTAGGAGTCTGGTTAATATCAAATCAAATAACAAGATAAGAATATTGGTATTCACAACCGCTTTGGTGCTGGCTTTACCAACTTCCAGTGCACCTCCCTGCACAAAAAAACCATGATATGCAGGAACCGATGCAATAAGAAACCCAAAAAAGATGGATTTAACCAGCGTGAATGTCACATAATAGGGTATGAAAAAATACCTGATGCCATCGATGTAATCAGGCACAGTGACCACCCCGGTCAAAGGTCCAACCACCAATCCTCCCAGCAGTCCAAAGAAAATACTCAAAATTACAAGGAATGGCATTATGAATACGACGGCAACAATTTTGGGAAGAATGAGATAGCTGGCAGAATTTACTCCCATAATTTCGAGAGAATCAATCTGCTCGGTTACCTTCATGCTGCCGATTTCAGAAGAGATATTGGATCCTATTTTCCCGGCGAGAATCAGTCCGATAATGGTCGATGAAAACTCCAAAATCAGGGTATCACGGGTTCCCAATCCGATCAATGTTTTGGGATAGAGTGGGTTCATAAGGTTATATGCCAACTGGATAGTAAGGATTCCACCAATAAACAACGAAATAATGACCACAATACCAATAGAATTTATTCCCAATGCATCAATTTCATGAATTAGCTGTCGCCCGTACATTTTATGCCGTTCGGGTTTTGAAAACACTTTGCCCAGCATCCAGAAATAGCGGCCTATATGATAAAGAATTTTCATGAAATAAAAATTTCGTCTAAATTACAACTAAATTCAATACACCCGGCCTGAATCAATCCCGGACCTGACCGGTTACAAAGCACTGGGCAACATCCATTCTGAATGTGTCGTCCTTTTCGGAAATGAAATGTCAGGTCATTCCCAATGATGGAATTCATATAAGCATACTTGAAAATTAGATATATTTGGAGAAATGAATTCTCACAAATCATGAATAATAACTATTGTGTAATAATGGCTGGAGGCATTGGCTCCCGCTTCTGGCCCATGAGCCGCAAGGATATGCCCAAACAGTTTCTCGACATTCTCGGAACAGGCAGGACATTGCTCCAGCAGGCATACGACAGGTTCTCAAAGGTAATTCCAACCGAAAATTTCTTTGTCGTTACCAGCGACGATTATCGGGAAATGGTAAAACAGCAACTTCCTGAACTCTCCTATAACCAGATCCTTGGTGAGCCTCTCCGTCGCAATACCGCCCCCTGCATCGCTTACGCAGCCAATAAGATAAAAACCATCAATCCAAACGCCAACCTGATCATTGCCCCCTCCGACCACCTAATTTTGAAAGAAGAGGAATTTCTGCATCAGATCAGCAAGGGACTCGATTTTGTTGCCCACAACAGGGCTCTTCTCACCCTGGGAATCAAGCCCGGGAGACCCGAAACCGGTTATGGGTACATCCAGGTTGGTGAAAAAAGGACATACAAAGATTTTGATAACCTGCACCAGGTAAAAACTTTCACAGAAAAGCCCAACCTTCAGATGGCCGAAATCTTTGTTGAAAGCGGTGAATTTTTCTGGAATTCAGGGATTTTTCTCTGGTCACTACCCACCATACTCAGGGCATTTGATGCACATCTAAGCGAAGTTGCAATTCTTTTCTCGCAGGGAGAACATCTGTATAACACGCCAAATGAAAAAGCCTTTATCAACAAGATTTATTCCGAATGCATGGGAATCTCCATTGATTACGGAATCATGGAAAAATCAGACAATGTATATGTGCTGACAGCCGATTTCGGCTGGAGTGATTTGGGGACCTGGGGATCACTCTATGAAAAACAGCCCAAGGATGAGTTTGATAACGTGATCACCGGACAAAAGGTGTTGTCATATAACAACCGCAATTGCATTGTCAAGATTCCCAATGACAAGATAGCCGTTTTACAGGGACTGGAAGGCTATATCGTCGTCGAATCAAACAATACCTTGCTGGTTTGCCGTCGGGAAGATGAGCAACTCATCCGCCAGTATGTAAATGATGTCCAGTTAAAATTCGGCGCAGAATTCACATAAAAAGCTGATTCAATAAGAGACTTATCTTTTAATCCATGAGGGACTTCTGAAATCCAGGTGATTCCCTGTGCTGAGTGGCTTGTTCATATGCATAAGCCAACCGAAGCAATGCAGGCTCACTCCATGCCCTGCCGAAGAAAGAAATCCCCACCGGCAACCCATGCACAAATCCCATGGGTACAGTGATATTTGGATATCCGGAAATCGCGGCTGGAGAGGAACTGCTCCCGCTGAAATGATCACCGTTAACCCAGTCAATGGTCCATGCCGGGCCGTTTGTGGCGGCGATGATGGCATCCAGACGGTTTTCATCCATGGCCCGGTCAATTCCTTCCTGTGAGTACTTTTTTGAGTCAGACAGTGCCTGCAGGTATTCTTTGGAGTCGAGTCCCGACTTGGATTGAGCCTGTTCAAAAATTTCCTGGCCAAACCAAGGCATCTCACTTCCCGCATTCTCCTGGTTAAACCTGATAATCTCCTCAAGAGTTCTGGCCGGTGCTGTTGGATGTTCCTGAAGGTATCGGTTCAAATCGGCTTTAAATTCATACAGAAGTACTTCATAAGAGGGCATCCCCCACTTCCGGCTGTTTTCGAAAGTAATATTGTCGATGACCTCGGCACCTTTTGCTTTCAGGCTTTCCACAGCCTGATCAAACAACTGGTCAACCAGGGGATTGAATCCCAGCATATCACGGGCAATACCTATACGGGCACCCGACAGGCCATTCACATCAAGGAAGGAGGTATAATCAACAGAAATATCACCTCTTGGCACATGGGTTTCCGCATCCTGATCATCAAATCCGGCCAGTGCACCTAAAAGGATCGCGGCATCGGTCACCGTCCTGCACATTGGCCCGGCAGTATCCTGGCTGTGTGCGATCGGGATAATGCCCCTGCGGCTCCACAAACCCAGTGTAGGTTTTAAGCCAACAAGTCCATTAATACCCGAAGGGCAGACAATCGATCCATTAGTCTCGGTTCCGATACCAATGGTGCAAAGGTTTGCCGCAACAGCGGCTCCGGTTCCGGCACTTGATCCGCACGGACTGCGGTCGAGCATGTAGGGGTTGCGAACCTGGCCGCCACGGCCACTCCAACCACTCGAAGAGCGGTCACTTCTGAAATTTGCCCATTCACTGAGGTTGGTCTTCCCAAGCAAGACGGCACCGGCTTCACGTAACCTTGCAACAATGGCAGCATCTGATTGTGCGATATGCCCGGAAAGTGCCAGTGATCCGGCGGTGGTTTGCATACGGTCCCCACTGTCAATATTATCCTTGATCATCACCGGGATGCCATGTAAAGGTCCGCGAACCTTACCCGATTGCCGTTCTTCATCCAGGGTCCTGGCAATATCCAAAGCCTCCGGATTAAGTTCGATAACCGATTTTAAAAGCGGATCAACCATTGTGATCCGATCGAGGTATTTTTTGCAGATAGCCTCCGACGTCAGTTCGCCCGATTCCATTTTAGCCTTTAAATCACCGACAGTAATTTCGTTCAGTTCAAAATCGGCTGGATTGATTGCAACTTCCGAAGGAGTCTTTTGTGCATCGGGGTTTGTACAATTGGACAGGCTGGCCATGGCAAGTCCGGTACCTGTAAGGGCTGCAGATGCTAGAAAGGTTCGTCTTTTCATAGTGTTGTTATAAAATGGCGTTAAGCCATCGGTTCATCGCCTGGTTTAGAAAAACGAATTTACATATTTGGGCGCTTATGGCAACCCTGAATTAAGTGAAAGTTTGAATCAATCCCTTACCGATTGTCAATTTTCTCAGGGTACAAATCGTGATTCATCATTCGGTAATCGGCCATGGTTTCAAATTTGGTTCCCGGTTGTCCGTAATTACAATATGGATCAATGCTGATGCCACCCCGTGGAGTAAATTTCCCCCAAACCTCAATGTATTTTGGGTTTATCAGGCGGATCAAATCCTTCATGATGATATTTACGCAATCCTCATGAAAGTCGCCATGGTTCCTGAAACTGAAAAGATAGAGCTTGAGGCTTTTGCTTTCCACCATCAGCTCTCCAGGGATGTAACTGATGTATATGGTAGCAAAATCAGGCTGACCGGTAATCGGACATAGTGTGGTAAATTCGGGCGCATTGAATTTTACCCAATAATCATTGCCTGGATGTTGGTTTTGAAATGTTTCCAAAACTTCAGGAGCATAATCAAAGTGATAGATTGTGCCCGCTTTCCCGAGATGGGCAAATTTCTTTTTTGCATTTTCTTCCATAATGAACCTATCAAATCTGGTTGATTTTAAATGGATTGTATGAGATATTGATATCGTAGGCATCGCTGTTCTCTACCGTTTTTATCCAGTTAACAATCAACACGGTCAGGGGCAATACCACAATTTCGAAAACGGTTTTCACGGCAGCCTGGAGGGCAACCATGATTATCAGCTGGTTAAACGGAATTATGCCAGCAAAAGCAATGATGATAAATACCAGAGAGTCGATACCTTCACCGGCCAGTGTGGAAACGATGGCACGAAGAGTGAATCCCTTGCCCTTGGTCATCAACTTGAACTTACTCATGATCATTGCGTTAACAAATGAGCCAATCAAATAGGCAGTCAGACTGGCCACGGCAATGCGGGGAGTGCTTCCCAATACTTCAGAAAAGGAGTCCTGACCACTCCAGAAAGATGCTGACGGCCACTGAACTGCCAGGGCATAAAAGATCACGGCAATTAAATTCATGGCAAATCCGGACCAGATGATCAGACGGGCTTTACCAAACCCCCAGACCTCAGTAATGACATCATTCAGGATATAGGCAAGGGGAAAGATAATCACCCCGGCAGGTACTGCCAGCGGGCCGATGGAGATGATTTTAGAAGAGATCAGGTTGGAAATAAGCAGGCAGGTAGTAAACAAAATGCCTGCAAGCATAAATGTAACGCTAACTTTTTTGTTCATAAACTCTTGTTTTTTACGTGGTTACCAAGCACACGCGGAATATTCCGACGGTGCAAAGATAATATCTTTCAGATTACAAAAAAGTGAATAGCGTTGCAGCTTAAAAACCTCGTGTCACTTGAATAAAAAAGAAAAACAAAAGCCACAGAATTTCTCCCGTGGCTTTTAATCTTTTCAGACTATCAGTTGATTACCTTTTGGTATACTGTTCTTCGTAATACTTTTGGTAATCGCCGCTTGTCACATTCTGGAGCCATTCCTCATTTTGAAGGTACCAGTCGACCGTTTTTTCGAGTCCCTCCTCGAATTGCAAGCTGGGAGCCCAGCCCAATTCCCGCTGGAGCATGGAGGAATCGATGGCATAACGCAGATCATGGCC
>DIFU01000049.1 GCA_002419285.1 Prolixibacteraceae bacterium UBA5740
CTTTCCGGACAAAAATGTAGTTCATGAAGGCAAACGGACTGGTTTGCTGGTCAATCAAAACCATTTTATACCCCTCTGCAGGAAGAACGGGATTGCGTCGAATCATTTGCATCAGTTTCAGGAACCTGAAGGCCAACAGAGCCATAAAAAGGATTGCCCCCAATGCATACACCGTAATAATAGAAGTGGAGGAGAGGATGACACTTTCCACATTCTGGGAAAAATCCTGGCTTCTGACAACCACGGTTTCGAGTAAGTTTGAATAGGGAGTGACCCTTACTTCCTCGATCATTACAGATTTTGGCTCAAAGACCGGTATATGAAGCAAAGGAAGGACCAGGGAAAAAAGAACAGACAATAACAGGAAAAGGCGGTTGGTCTGGAAATAGGTTTCTTTCCTGAGGAAAAGCAGGTAGAGCAGCGACAGGAAAGCCAGACTGATACCCGACTCCAACAAGTAGTTAACAAGGCTATTCATCCTCTTTCTGTTCGGGGTTTTCCAGGTCCTGTTTGACCTCCTTCATCAGGTGGTCGATTTCGGCAACCGTCAGGTTGTCGGCTCTCGCAAAAAACGAGACCATCTCCCTGAATGAGCCTTTAAAGTAGCTGCCCACAAAGTTCTTCATGAATGAACGGGTATACTCCGGTCTGGAAACCAATGGAAAATACTCATGGGTTTTACCGTATGCATTGTGGTCGATAAATCCTTTTTGTTCGAGGATCCTGACGATGGTCGATACGGTATTGTATGCCGGTTTGGGATCAGGCATCTTCTGGATGATGTCCTTTACAAATCCTTTCTCCAGATCCCAAAGTATCTGCATGATCTGTTCTTCCGCCCTCGTAAGTTCTTTCATGATGAAGTGTTTAAACGGGTGAATGCTGTAAGGTATTATATGGCAGCGCTTTGTGTATTTCAAAGAATCATAAGAGATGCAATCAAACTGACCGCCTGGATGTTTTTGTTTTAAACAAAAATCATACCTGAAACTAAGCTATTCGTTATGAAACGAACAGCTTAGTTGAATGAACATTGTTTTATTGCAGTTTGAATTCAATGGGAACGGTGTAACTTACATTAACCGCTTTTCCCCTCTGTTTTCCGGGAGTCCACCGGGGCAGGGAATTTACTACCCTCATGGCTTCTGCGTCCAAATGAGGATCAACACCTCGGGCAATTCTGGCATCCTTGACCGATCCGTCTTTGGCCACCACAAAGGTGACATAAACCTTTCCCTGGATTCCTTTTTTCTGGGCCTCTACCGGATATTTTATATTCATTGCGATATGTTGTTTCATACCATCATCCCCCCCGGGGAATTCAGGCATTTCTTCAACTATAAAGAAAACCGTCTCTTCCGGATTGGGTTCCTGCTGACCGTAACCTACCACCACGACCCCTTCTTGCGGTGAAGAGCCTGGTTTGTCAATGATAATGGTCCCCGTTTCTTTAGCGATAGCGATTTGGGCAGTATGCTTAAAATAAGGTGCAATTTTTTCGATCAGTTGCACCGATCCTGTCAGATGAAGTTTATTGTCTGATTCTTTGATCGTGAGTGTTCCTTCGGTTCCGGGACCTCCATCGAGCGAAAACTGGATTGGTACCGTGTAGCGGACATCAACAGCTTGGCCGCGTTGTTTTCCGGGAACCCATTTGGGAAGTGATTTGACAACGCGAAGAGCTTCCTGGTCGAGCGAAGGATCAACACCGCGAACCACCTCGGCATCGGTAACCATGCCAGTCTTGTCGACGGTGAAGGAGACGTAAACCCTGCCCTGGATCCCGTTATCCTGAGCCACGAGGGGGTAACGGATTGAATTTGCAATGAATTCGCGCAACGCCTTTTCTCCACCCGGAAATTCAGGCATTTCTTCGACAATCATAAAAACCTGTTTTTCAGGTTGTTTTTCCTGTGCCCTGATCGATACCGGTGAAATGAAGCTGATAAAGAGGAGGGTTGTTATCCAATAAATCGTTTTCATAGTGATGATGTTTTACTTGGTTAATTCTCTGGAATGATTTGGATATCCATTACAAATATATAACTAATAATTTAGTTGATAAACTAAAAACTTAGTTTTTAATGCAAAAATGCAATTTTTGTTTGTAAACAGCTTTTAACCAAGGTTTACAAAAGATATTACCTAAGTGTATAAATATAGTTCAGGGCAGTTAGCTAGCGTTTTGTCAGCTAATTGCCCTGATAATAATCTATGATTCGTTATCTTCCTTTGAAAAAAGAATCAATTGCTTTGATGTCAGACAGGCAAAGTAATTTCGTGTAGGAATTCCTGGTGTATCGGATCCAGACCGGGTTGCAGTTCCTTTCTTACTCTTTCATGATAGCTGTTCAGCCAGTTTTTTTCTTCCGGAGTGAGCATGGTGATTTCAACCAGACGGGTATCGATCGGACAAAGGGTAAGGGTGTCAAAACCATGGAAAGTTCCAAATTCGGTGACTTCTTTCCCGACACACACCATCATGTTTTCGGTCCGGATACCATAAAGACCAGGGCGATAAAGCCCAGGCTCATTGGAAAAGACCATACCCGGAGCCAGGGGATGGGAGTTGAGTTCCTGGCGGATACTGGCCGGACCTTCATGCACATTCAGGAAATGGCCGACACCGTGCCCTGTCCCATGGCCGTAATTCAGCCCATGCTGCCAAAGAGCGTTGCGTGCCAGTACATCGAGGTGCATACCCCTGGTTCC
>DIFU01000155.1 GCA_002419285.1 Prolixibacteraceae bacterium UBA5740
TTCTCTGAAAAATGCCGGGTATTCCCCGGGCGAAATCACGGATGTGATGTTTACCCACTTGCATTGGGATCATGTGAATGGTGCCATCCGTAGTCAAGGAAATCAACTGACACTCAACTTTCCCAATGCCAGGCATTGGTGCAGCCGCATTCAGTGGGAGCATGCCCACTTATCGAACTTGCGTGAAAAAGTGACCTTTTTTACCGACTTTTTCGCTTTTATCGAAAAATCAGGCAAACTTCGATTGGTGGAAGAACCCGGAGAGATTTTTCCAGGAATATCAGTACGGTTTTATTCCGGACATACACCCGGACAAATGATTCCCTTTATTAAAATTGGTGAAAAAACAATTGTGTACACTGCCGATCTCATACCCACTGCAGCCCACATTCCTATCCTGTGGATAGCTGCCTATGATCTGTTTCCCGTCACAACAATGGATGAAAAGCAAGCTTTCATGAAGGAGGCAAGCGAAAACGGGTATATCCTAATGTTTGAACATGACTATTACACTGAGTGCGCAACGGTTAAATATAAAGGAGATCGCCCAGTTCTCAATCAACGAATCCTGATCGATGAAATCAAGGGTCTTTGATCCCCAATTTGTAACTTTCACTATCGGAATCAAAGCAAATTATTTCGAAATATATTTATAAATCATGTCAAACACCTGATAAACCTTTATTTTTGCCTTAAATACCTTATTCTGAAAAAAATGAAAACAAGATTCCTTCTGCTGATGTTGCTGGCTGCATTCTTCCTTTCGTGCAGCAAAACGCCCGAACAAAAATTGCCATTGATTGACCCCTTGACGTTTACGAAAGATCATGAAGGGAAAAAAGTTGAATTGTACACACTGAAAAACGCTAATGGCCTTGTAGCACAGATTACAAACTACGGTGGCAGGGTAGTCAATTTATTTGTTCCCGATAATCAGGGCACATTCGAGGATATCGTCACAGGATATTCAACTCTTGATGGTTACCTGAATTCCAATGAAGTATTTTATGGTACCCTGATTGGCCGATATGGCAACCGGATTGCCAAAGGTCAATTCACCCTGAATGATTCGGTTTATACATTACCGGTCAACAATGGTGAAAATCACCTGCATGGAGGCCCAAAAGGATTCCACAATGTGGTGTGGGACGTAGTTCAACAGGATGACAAAACACTGCTTCTGAGCTATCTATCAGCTGATGGAGAAATGGGATACCCCGGCAATCTCCAGGTGAATGTCACCTATGAGCTGACTGATGACAACGAACTGAAAATCCAATATTGGGCGACCACCGATAAACCAACACACGTCAATCTGACCCATCATTCTTTCTTCAACCTTAAAGGAGCAGGAAACGGCGAAATCAACGACCATCTGCTTCAGCTAAATGCCCCGTATTATACACCTGTTGACTCCGGACTAATTCCTACCGGAGAAATTATTCCGGTTGAAGGTACACCCTTTGACTTCAGAAATCTTACAGCCATAGGATCAAGGGTATCAGAAGAAAATGAACAACTGAGATTTGGACTTGGCTACGATCACAACTGGATACTGGAAGCTGCACAGGAAGGCTTGACTTTCGCAGCCAAGGTAGTGGAACCTGCAAGCGGAAGAACGATGGAAGTATACACCAATGAACCTGCAATTCAGTTTTATGGTGGCAACTTCCTGAATGGAAGCGACACGGGGAAATATGACAAAGTCTACTCATATCGTGGGGCCTTATGTCTTGAAACCCAACACTACCCTGACTCTCCAAACCAGCCGGCCTTTCCTTCAACACTGTTGAATCCGGGAGAAGAATATTATTCGGTTTGTGTCTACAAATTCGGCTTACAGCCTTAGTATTACCGGTACAATATAAAAACAGGACAACCTGCAAATTGCCGGTTATCCTGTTTTTTTGTTCTTATTTGTGGGCAAGCATCTTGTAAAAGGTTCACTGATGCTGCAAGAATCAGCTTACTTTTTATAATTTAATTGATTACCTGAATACCCACAAAACCTGGTTGTAGGTTGGTTGCTGATTCTCACCCCAGGCCACTCCAACATCCCTGAAAGCCCGGATACGCATAGACTCAAGGGCTACCTCACTTTCAAAAGCCTTTACGACGAAATCCCAGTCACGCTGCTCGTCCCGCAAAACTTTGGTCGCCATCTGACCGATCAGGTTCTGTGCATTGCCGTAACAACGTGAATCTGGGTCTATCTGACTTAAAACGGCACCTGCCTTGGCAGCACCATTGGAATTGGGTTCAGCAGCCCAGACTGCCGAGGCCACGGCAACCATCATCTGGCAATCATGGTCTATGTACTCCTGATAAATCGGGCCAATGGCATCAATAGCCCTCATATAGCAATCCTTGCAAACTTCCGGAATTCCTGAAAGTGTAGCGATCGCTTCGGGATACATTTTCTGAGACGCAAGAGCTTGCGACCGGGCAATGACAAAATCACAACGGGTATTGTAATACTCAATGATTTTTCGCTTTCCCTCATCGAGAAAACGCTTTACATTCGAATTATTGAGATTAACCGGACGAAGAGCACTTACATAAGCCCTGTTTGCATTGGTTCCGGCACCTTTGGTAGTGAATGTTGTTGTACTGAGAACATTCTTGTCGACAAAATCCACAAGATAAAGGTATACCTCGAAAGTAAATGCCTGCATAGGAGGAACGGTGGGAGTGACATCCTTGGTGAGAATTTCCATTTTGGCAGTAACCAAAAAACGAGGGCTAACTCCTTCTCCTCCCATCCCATGGTCGGTTACCGCCTGCATAAGCTTGCTTTCAAGCAAACTCCGGGCATGATCAGGTATATCGGCCACCTGGTCTGGCACAATCACATCCAGGGCTATGCGGGCCATATCATCAGCATAACCAAGATCGTTCTGCGCAAAAGCCAAAGACGGGATAATGAGCAGGAAGAACAAAAGCTTTTTCATAATTTCGGTTTTATTTTTCACCAATGATTAACCATATCTCACCAAGCCCTCTGGTGTAAATCTTCACATCCTGATTAAAAGGTGCTCCGCCAAGCATCGATCTCAGATCCCTGATCCATCTTCGTGTATCCATCGCTCTTTGCCTTTCATCGTATAATGGAATCCTGACCTGATCGAACCGGATTACATTCTCCGTGTAATTGGTTGTGCTGAAACGACCGTTAACAGTATTCTCTGAAACCCAATCCTCAATTATCTCTCCCAACTCAAGCTCTTCGTTATTGTAGTTGAATTCCTCTTCCAGATCAATGATGGAAGTGTCCCATACACGAACCTGACATGCTACTTCCCTGCCATTGGCAAACAAATCATCAAAGTGATTTTGAAGCCTGCTATTGAAATCATCGATATGAGAGAGAACTGCTTCTTCCAGGAGGACTGGCGTTTCTGTGGCGAATGAAGGAGAGCCGGTTCCCTGTGCCCCCGCGATCTGCTTATTGGTATAAGCATCGAGTCCTTGCAACATAAAGGTTATTGATCGCTGTGGCCCAACATTATTTATAACATAGGTCAACTGGATGATGATATCAGCATTGGCAGTACGTTGAAGTATATCGATGGGTGATTCAGCAATTCCACCACCTGACCGCGACGTTAACATTGCAATTTCGGCACTCTCCTGTTCCATGTTGCGCAGAGCGCTTTCCAGATTCACGAGGGGAAAACCTCTGTCAGCCATCATAGTATTGATTTTGCCAATGGTCATTAACAAGTCGGTCTCATTCTGGAGCGCCATTTTATAATCCGGTAGGGTCTTGAGGGTACCCATTTCATCGTATGTGCTGGTGTAACCGTTTTTAATACACCAATTGTCTGACGGAACCACCATAATGGTGGGTTTCTTCGCCTGGCCGTAGGCCCATATTCCATTAATGGAAAGAATTATAATCAGTACTGTTTTCAAAAGTTTCATATTCCTGTAATTATTTCGGTAAATGTCTTTTATCAGTTTTGGATCTCGGCATAATCCAGCATGACCAGATACACCATATGGTGAAAGGCAACAGGATAACCGGTATTATTCACAGTATGCCAGAGATCAGAAACCCTGTCCAAGCTTGGGTATAATTCCAGCAGCTTCCAGTTCGCGCCTGAGTTGGGCATGCATGACCGAAACAACCACTCCAACCTTGAAGGTGCGCTTATCGATCTTGATCCTATCAACTGAACCGTCGCCTGCCTGAGAAACAAATCTCAGGTAACTGCCCCCATTACTGAAGAAATTATTAAAATAATCAGCATGTTGCACTTCAGCTCCCGGTTTATTCACCAATGGACGCTGCATACATCCCGGTTGGCCGCCTAATATTCCTTTGAAAATAACCGCATGAACCGCATTCTTCCTTGCCTGGTGTATAGCATCCTCAGGTTTTTTGCCAAAGCCCCAAACTTTGATGAGCTGGGTTCCGTCCATACCAGTCCCCATGCAAGTAACCTCATAATTATCGATTACATATCCGGCTGCACGTCTTTCATTTCTCGACTGGCCATTTACCGTAATGGAAAAAGCCAGGAGCATGATCCAAATAATCGTCCACTTCTTCATATCCAATTTTTTTAGGTTTGTCTTTAACTTATTTAAGCTTAAAACATAAATCTTAGTCCCAAACTGAGTCCGGCTCCACCCCGTCCGTCAAACTGATCAGCGTAAGTGATTTTTATGGGTTCACTCTCTTTGGTCTCAAGGTATTCACTTTTTACGATAGCGTAAAGGTTCACGGCTGGCATCAGCTGCACATTGTGCATTATATTGATCCCAAGGCGAGATCCGATCTCGATAAACTGGCTGTCAAAGCTCTCACCAGTATCTTCGGGAGGTGAACCACCTTCCAGTCCATATCCCACGAAAGGATCAAGAAACACATTTCGGGTCAGGTAGATTTCCTTACTTATGCCCAGGCTACCCCTGTAGAAGCCAAATTTCGCCAACCCATCATCGTACAAAAATTCCTGGTTTCCATAGGCTCCTTCCAGGTAAATCTTCCATCCTGTCATGCCCTTAGCGGGGCCGCTTTTGGCAAAACCTTCATATAAAAAGGGCGACAAAAGTATTTCAAGTCGTAATCCACCTCCGCTAAGTCCACCTTCTGTATATCCGGCAAATAGGTTGATCCCTGATGCATTTTTCTGCTCGACAAACATGCCCATATTGTCAATTTGTCCTCCAGCTACCTGATAGAATAAAGATGGTTCACTTTCGCCGTCAGCTAATGTTCGGTTGTCGGCTACACTCATTGACCGGATTACTCCTTTCCTTTTGGAATAGACATTTCCATTACGGTCCTGCCTGTTCTCATATACGAAATATCGCTGGTCAAATTTTAATCCTTCCTTGCGACCGATCTTTACCGCAATAGGATTGACATCATGCACCATACCCTTGACCCGGAATTCATCGGTGGTGTTTTCAAGCTTAAGGAGAGAGTTTTCATAGGCCATGTCCATCAAGGATTCCAACATCTCTTCTGAACTTCGCTGGACAGCAGGAGCTCCTTTCTGTCCGGGATTCAATTGTGTGGAAGAAACTGCCTCAGAGAAAGTATTTATATATACCAATGGAAAATCAGTCTGGTCAAACAATGCCCTTTTGGCTTCCTTGTTATCGCTTTCACCCGATATCCAAAGGTCCTGAAAGAAGCGGGCAGCAACTGGTTCTGAAAAATCCAGCTTGTAAACATAGCTGTTGACTTTCCCCTGAAATCCATTCATGGTTCGTTGATCGGCAGGAATCGAGTCCCTTTCATATTGTTCGCTCATGCTTAGTATCTCGGCAAAATCAAGAACAATAAAATACGACTTATCAACCAGCCCCATGCCCATATCCATCAAACCGGCAGTTCCTCTCTTACTGGCTGTAGCAACCAGCATATCATTGTCGGTGGCATTGTATACCCCCCGCTCGGCCAGTGTTTTAACACCAAAACTTCCGTCTTCTTTCCTGTCGAACCAATTGGCTATTGCCAGGTTTGCCACTTTGGATTGTTTAAGGGCTTCGAATACCTGCTCTTGTGGAACAATTTTTCTGTAACTGTCGGTTTCGGCAATTTTCGCCCGATCAACCCGGATAGGAACAGTACTTATATTCAGAGAATTATCGAAATACTTCTCAGGAATTTTTAATGAATCCATCAACTTACTCAATTGTACAGAATAGGGATCACCAGCATCCAGCATCAGTACCGATAATGAGTTTCTGTCATAATTGGTTGAGACTTGTTGACGGACCTGTGCATTCATGGAATAAGATGACAGGAGGGTGAACGTAATCAGGGTTAGATTACGAAAAAAATACTTTTTCATCTTGATTGGTTAATGGTTTAATGCTGAAAGTTAGAAATATTCGAACACTTATAGATTATTGCATCAAAAAATTATCCACCATATGATAAATTTACGATTTGGTGAAACATCTTCAGATCACATTTTTTCGATATGTCTTATTATCTATCTGTTTACCTGACACTTAATTCAAATCAAGATGTTAATGAATGCAAAATCTTGTATGCAGAAATTCTGAAACTTATGGATAATTTTTAATAGTTTTGAATATAATAACAATGACCATTAAACCTACCGAAGTAATAATTTATTCAAGAAAGAATCTTGACTTAACAAAAAAAATATCTATTTGAATTATCTTATGCATGATTCGAAAAACCAAAAAACCATATCATGAAATCACGGATTATAATGATTTTTCTGGCTCTGTTTGCCACCCTTTCCATTTTCGCGCAAGGTGCGTATCGTCTGAATGACCTGAATGCAGGCAATTTCAGGCTACAAAACGGAAAAGTACACTTCGATAAAGCTTATAACTATCCTGCATCCATGCCTGCCCTCGAAAAACGGCTGAAATCCTTTAACGATCCATCGGCCGGAATGCAGGTAAAAGACATTTATGATACAGGAATGAAGGGGGTGATGATTCGGTATCAACTCGACTGGACTTCCGCGGGATTCAAAAACCGCAAAATCCCAAAATTTCTACGGTTTCCAGTGAATGCCAATTTTGAGGTGATTAAAGAAAATAACTCCTACAGGGTCAGGGTCACGGATATTTGGTTTACTAACATGGTTTCGCCTGGTTCAAACCAGCACCTGACACTTGAATCCATGACAATGAAAAAACAGGGTATGGCCTTTACAAAAAAGAAAAAAACCATGCGAGCGTTGAATATCCTGGATGACAATCTGGCACATATGTTCATGTTAAACCCTCCCAGTTTTTGACAATAACACCTTTGTATGATAAAATACTGTTGCATTATCCTGACATTCCTGAATCTTGCTGGTTGTACTCATTCATTTGATAAACCGGAAGCCATCCGCTCACTCAAGGTTCTCAACAGTGACCTGAGCCAGTTTTTTCTTGAAACGAACGAATTACCTGAAATGGAGGTTTTTCGAATTTTATGGTCTGACTCAACCGCTCCATTGCCGTTTCCCAACGAAAAATTCATTTTTTCCAAACCTTACCTTGAATATGATTTCCAAAATTCGAAAGGTCATTACCGGCAGGATTCAATTAAGAAGCAATTCATCCGGACTGGCGACAATGAATCGGTAGTGATTGAAGTAAGTTCATCCCGTCTTGATAATTGTCGTTTTGAACTTCAGTCTTATGAAACCATGAAAATCAGTTCACGTCCGTCCTTCCCCATAAAGGCAAGGGCAATCCTGTTCGCAGATTCTCTGCAAATTCTTAACATCGAGCACGAAGCAGCGGTAGCCGATGAGTTACCCCTATTTATTCGTACAAGCATAGAAGGAACTCAATACAGACTAAACGCTACTTTCGACCGTATCAGGGAGGGTAACCGTGGATCCATAAACGCAAAATCCAGCATAATATCTGGTAGTCAAAATATTGTCGATCTGGAGTTTGATTCAAAAATCGGATACAGTTCCATGGGATATTACTTTGAGAAAATCAATTTCAACATCACCTTGTTTCATCATTTGATTATCGCAAGAATCGACTACGATCATATAGATCCAACTTCATCTGATTACATAAGTTCGTTTAATAAAAATAGCGAAATCGAAATTTTTGAAAGACCCTATCGAAAAAAAGTTGGCAACATAAGGCTGGGAACTACAAATAACGGCGAACTGATTGATTACTTCATAGAATTCAGGAATGGAGATACCGCTCCTTTAGCGGAATACATTCCTGGTTTACAAAAAATCCTGAATTTGAAACTTTAATACCATCACCCATGAAAAAGAGACTTCTATCCTATTTACTCATCCCAGGTATAGCCATTATATTGGCTGGATGTGATCTGCTGAACACCGACAAGGAAGTGACCGACCCTGAAAAGACTCTGGGGAAAGTAGGTAACTATTGGACACTTTCTGCCGAGGGCCACACGGGCTCCCAAATTACCATCATCAGCAACAACGACGGCAACTTTGTAGCGTCACTTCCCTATGGGGGGAAAACGATTCAAGTGGAAGGGAAAATCACCGACAAGGGAATTTACGACTATGTATACAGCAACGGTGATAAAAAGAAACCTTTTACCCTGGTAAAATTTGATGCCGAGGTTGGAGACCAGTGGGAATATAATGTTGGCAACCAGACAGTGGTTCGCAAGGTAGTGCGTAAAAGTTCGACAGATGATACTGACTATATTTTCTGGTTGATCAAAACCATCGATGTGGAAGAAACCATTCCTGCAGGGACGGTCATCAATGGTTCAGAATCACAGGTTAAAAAAATACTTTGGAAATTCAATCACAAGTTTGGATTTGTATCGGCTACCGTCACTGAGAGCGACAATTCAGTAACGCAGATAAGCTCAATGACGAATGCTGCCGAAATGGATTGATTCGTGGTCAAAAACGAAAACGACTTCCAATAGTATCCGAATCTGAGATAGTAGCCCCTATCAGATCGTTAGGGTAGACAATCAATCCACCATTGGCATCCAAATCAACACCTGTGGAATACAGGAAAGCCTCCCGTATGAGGTGAGAACAATACCAATGTGTGCGTTGGTTGCCTGTTCCATTATGATTTCCCTGTAACTCTGACTTCATCGATCTCCAGGAAGAGATACCATTTTCCTGTCTTGTTATATAGGCCATTATTGTGTCAATTTCCACCTCTGTCAGGTTGAACCGTAACCGATACATAACCCCTATGCGGACAGGAGCAAACGTGATATTGTCAGTTCTGAAATCTGTGCCTGGCTGGTATGCCTTAACTCTTCTCAACTGAAATTCATCAGGAACATCCCGTGCCTGGGATTCAAATATAACCGCATTTGAAAGGACCTCCATTGATGACGATCCAATGGATCCTTCCTGAACGATGGCCGCATGACCAAAACCATTTCCTCCTTCAACCCATACTGTTCCTGGCAACCAGTTGTGATTAGGTTTTACCAGGATATCACCCCTTTTCAGTTCAGTCAGCACTTGCGTTGAATCAATAATGATGACAGGCGTGATCCTATCTGACTGCGGCTCATTATCGGACTGGAGACACCCCCATAAGAAAAAATAACCTGATAGTATGGCCAATGTAATCAGCTTCATAAAATAATGTTTGATTTGGCAAATGTAACTGAAAAGGCAGATGAGTGTAATTTTCCTGTAATAAGTTATCGCTCAGATTGATGTCATTATCAGAAAATTCCAGTTTCATCGATGTAAAATTTCTATATTTGTGCATTTTTCAAAAATCAGGTAAAATAAAGCATCAACGATGTCTGGAAAATTTCAGGAATACAAGCAGCTTAACCTTTCCCAGATCAATAAGGAAATCAGGAAAAGATGGGAAGAGGATGATACTTTCCATAAAAGTATATACACCCGTGAAGGTCATTCAACCTTCATATTTTACGAGGGACCTCCTTCTGCCAATGGAATGCCTGGAATTCACCATGTGATGGCACGCACCATAAAAGACCTCTTCTGCCGTTACAAGACCATGAAGGGCTACAGGGTGTACCGCAAAGCAGGCTGGGACACACACGGCCTGCCCATAGAACTGGGTGTTGAAAAAACCCTGAATATTTCAAAAGAGGACATTGGGCACAAAATTTCCATTGAAGATTATAACAAGGCCTGCCGGGTAGAGGTCATGAAATATACCCGTGAGTGGGAAGAGTTAACCCGACAGATGGGTTACTGGGTGAATATGGACGACCCTTACATTACCTATGACAGCCGATATATTGAAACCCTCTGGTGGCTTCTGAAAAAAATCTACAGCAAAGGTCTAATTTATAAGGGCTATACTATTCAGCCCTATTCTCCTGCAGCCGGAACCGGTCTGAGTTCACACGAACTCAACCAGCCAGGTTGTTATCGTGACGTAAAGGACACAACCATTGTTGCCCAGTTTAAAGCCATCCGTAACGAAAAATCAGAGTTTCTCTTCAATGACGTCAACACCGATGTCCATTTTATGGCATGGACTACAACACCATGGACCTTACCCTCCAATACCGCCTTATGTGTTGGACCTGCCATTAGATACGTCAGGGTGAAGACATTCAACCCTTATTCAGGGATACCGGTAACCCTGGTTCTGGCCAAAGACTTGCTGAATTCATTCTTTGATCCGAAAAATGCCGGACTAAGTATGGAATCCTATGTCGCCGGAGATAAAAAAATCCCATATCAGGTACTAAATGAATACAAAGGAAGCGAACTGGCTGGGGTACAGTATGAGCAGCTGATCAACTGGGTAAAACCCAAAGGTGAAGCTTTCAGGGTGATTACCGGGGACTTTGTGACCACGGAGGATGGAACCGGAATCGTGCACATTGCCCCAACTTTTGGTGCCGATGACGACAGGGTAGCCAAACAACATGGAATAGCTCCGCTCATAATAACTGACAAGGAAGGCAAAATGCAGCCTTTGGTTGATAAAAAGGGACGATTTTTCTTGATTGACCAGATTGACGATGATTTTGTCGCAAATTATGTGAACCGTGATACGTATGCATCATTCGCCGGTAAATTTGTGAAAAACGAATACGACGAAGGAAACAATCGTGAGGACAGCACTGACGTCGATATCGCCGTAATGCTGAAGCTGGAAAACAAGGCCTTTAAAATAGAGAAATACATTCACAGCTATCCCCATTGCTGGCGTACCGACAAGCCTGTGCTTTATTACCCGCTCGACTCATGGTTTATCAGGACTACCGCCGTCAAGGACAAGATGATCGAGTTGAACAATACGATCAACTGGAAACCGAAATCCACCGGCTCGGGCCGCTTCGGAAACTGGCTCGAAAACCTTGTCGACTGGAACCTGAGCCGCTCAAGATTCTGGGGAACTCCACTACCTATCTGGAGAACCGAGGATGGCACAGAAGAAAAATGCATTGGATCGACCGAAGAACTGATGCGTGAAATTGATGCTTCAGTGATGGCGGGCGTTATGGATAAAAACCCTTACCAAGGATTTGAGCCTGGTGTCAACACTGCCGATAATTATGAAAAAATTGACCTGCATAAACCTTACGTTGATCAAATTGTGCTTGTGTCAACAACGGGACAGAAAATGTTTCGCGAGCCCGACCTGATTGACGTATGGTTCGATTCGGGAGCAATGCCTTATGCACAGTGGCACTATCCGTTCGAAAGGGCTGAAAATTTGCCATTCCCTGCCGATTTCATTGCTGAAGGTGTTGACCAAACCCGTGGTTGGTTCTTTACTCTTCACGCCATCGCTACCATGATCGACGAATCAGTATCATTCAGGAATATCATTTCAAATGGCCTGGTACTCGACAAGAATGGCAACAAGATGTCAAAACGTCTCGGGAATGCAGTCGATCCTTTCGAAACCATCGAAGAATATGGCTCAGATCCTCTAAGGTGGTATATGATCACCAATTCACAACCCTGGGATAACCTCAAATTTGACATTGCAGGCGTTGACGAGGTACGCAGGAAGTTCTTCGGGACTCTCTATAATACATACAACTTTTTTGCCTTATATGCCAATGTCGACAACTTTACATTTGCAGAACCACAGGTACCCATAGAAAACAGGCCAGAACTTGACAGATGGATTATCTCCCTCCTGAATTCACTTGTCAGGGAGGTGACCGATGGTTACGAAAATTACGAACCAACCCGCACAGGAAGGGCAATCAGCGATTTTGTCAATGAAAACCTAAGCAACTGGTTTGTCCGTCTCAGCCGAAAACGTTATTGGGGCGGCGAATATAATCACGATAAAATCTCAGCTTACCAAACACTGTACACCTGTTTGGAGACTATTGCAAAACTAATGGCGCCCATCGCCCCTTTCTATGCCGATCTTCTCTATTGCGACCTGAATCGGGTAACTGGCAAAGATCCGGACCAGAGTGTCCATTTAGCTGATTTCCCTCAATTCGACGAAACGCTGATTGATGCAGAGCTGGAAGAAAAGATGGCAATTGCCCAAAAAGCATCGTCCATGATCCTGGCTCTTCGCAGAAAGGAGAAAATCAAAGTACGCCAGCCGTTATCAAAAATCCTGGTTCCTATACTGAATGATCATTTCAGGGAACAGTTTGAAGCCGTAAAGAATATTATCCTGGCCGAGGTG
This sequence comes from Prolixibacteraceae bacterium UBA5740, assembly GCA_002419285.1. GTDB lineage: Bacteria > Bacteroidota > Bacteroidia > Bacteroidales > Prolixibacteraceae > UBA1413. The sequence goes on from DIFU01000155.1 coordinate 12,577, forward strand.
AATGTCAAGGAAGTGGAATATTTATCAGATGCTACCGGAATTATTCACAAAAAAATCAAACCCAATTTCAAGACACTCGGACCCAAATACGGAAAGCTGATGAAAGAAATCAGCAATGCCATCGGTCAGTTTAATCAACAGGACATCAGCAATCTTGAAAAGGATGGCCATTTTGAGATTAATGCTGGAGGACAATTGATCAGCATCACACCGGAAGATGCAGAGATCATTACCGAAGATATACCGGGATGGCTTGTAGCCACCGAAGGCAGTCTTACCATTGCGCTCGACATCAACATTAGCGATGAGCTGAAAATGGAAGGAATTGCCCGAGAGTTTATCAACAAAATCCAGAATATTAGGAAAGACAGTGGATTTGAGGTTACCGACCGGGTAGCGCTGAAAATCCTTAAGAATAAGGAGCTGAACGAAGCGGTGGAAACACACAAGGATTATATCTGCACACAAACTCTGGCAATACGGCTGGAACTGGTTGATAATCTGGATTCCAATATCGCCCGGTCAGTTGAAATCGATACTGGTCTGGAAACTTTGTTATCAGTGGAAAAAGTGAATAAACTGCAATCGTGAATTAGTGTTAACGATCAAAGGCAGGGCTTGAATTTTTACTATATTTAGACAGTATTGTAAAACAGATCTATCTGAAAATAAACATTAAGATTATGGGAGAAAAAAACAGATATTCAGATGATGAGTTACAGGAATTTAAGGATCTCATTCTGAAAAAGCTCGATAAAGCTCAAAAGGATTACGAAATGTATAAAAATTCCATCACCCACGGTGACGGAAATGATACCATGGACACTTCGCCAACATTTAAAGTGCTGGAAGAAGGTGCCGCCACACTTTCAAAAGAAGAGGCTGGTAAACTGGCACAGCGTCAATTAAAGTTTATTCAGCACCTGCAGGCTGCACTAATCCGGATTGAAAACAAAACCTACGGGATCTGCCGCGAAACGGGTAAATTGATTTCAAAAGAAAGACTCAGGGCAGTGCCACACGCCACGCTGAGTATTGATGCCAAGAATAATCAGAGATAATAACGTAATCCCTGATCTTTTTCTACAGTAATCAACCTGATCGGGAAGGTGTGCCCAAATTGGGGAAATAATTATAAAAACAGGTATATCCTATTCCATAATGTTCATATATGAAGCTTTCAAGAGGCAGGCTTATTTTTCTGATTATTATTGTAATCCTTCTCAGTGACCAGATTCTGAAATTCTGGATAAAAACCAATATGGCCCTGGGTGACGAATTCCGCATTTTGGGCAATTGGTTTATAATTCATTTTGTTGAAAACAATGGAATGGCCTTTGGCTTCGAATTTGCAGGGGAATATGGTAAAATGTTCCTCAGCATATTCAGGATCATTGCGGTCACCGCCATCGGATGGTATCTGGCAGTTCAGGTAAAAAAAGAACATCCCTTTGGTTTTCTAGTCAGTGTAGCACTGATTTTTACTGGTGCCCTCGGGAACATCATAGACAGTGTTTTTTACGGAATCATTTTTGACCATAGTTACGGACAAGTGGCAACTTTTCTGCCCGAGGGAGGCGGATACGGTACCTTGCTGCATGGCAAGGTCGTAGACATGTTTTATTTCCCGATTATTACAGGCACTTACCCCGACTGGTTTCCTTTCTTGAGTGGCCAGGAACTCATCTTTTTCCGCCCTGTTTTTAATATTGCCGATTCCTCAATCACGATTGGCATTTTTGTGATTTTGCTTTTCTATAGACACCAGTTCGACCATCCGGCGGAAATGGAGGCCCAGTCTTCTGAAGTTCCAACAGAGAACAATGAAATCACATCCGAAACACCGGATCAGGAAAATCCGGAAAATCAATTGGAAAAAACAGAAGACAACAACTGATTTGCCAGCAAGGAGTTTCATTTTCTCCTTGTTTTACTCAAATTTCATTATGAATCAGGAGCTTAAAATATTTAATTCACTTACCCGGAGAAAGGAAAACTTTAAACCTCTTGTAGCGGGGAAAGCAGGAATGTATGTGTGCGGCCCCACGGTTTACAGCAATGCCCACCTGGGGCATGCCCGTCCGGCCATCACCTTTGATCTTTTGTATCGCTACCTGTTGCATTTGGGACTGAAGGTAAGGTATGTCAGAAACATTACCGATGTTGGCCACCTTGAAGATGAAGTGGAGGAAACCGGGGAAGATAAGATTACCAAAAAAGCGCGCCTTGAGCAGCTCGAACCCATGGAAGTTGTCCAAAAGTATATGAATACCTTCCATAAGAACATGGCCGACCTCAATACGCTTTCCCCTTCCATCGAACCCAGAGCCAGCGGACACATCATCGAACAACAGATCATGGTTGAACAGATTATGCAAAAAGGGTTTGCCTATGAAAGCAATGGATCTGTTTACTTTGACGTTGAGAAATATAACCTTCAGCACCAATACGGAAAACTCTCCGGACGCAATCTGGATGATATACTGCACAACAGCCGCCAATTGGAAGGTCAGGATGAAAAGAAAAATCCATTTGATTTTGCCCTTTGGAAGAAAGCAAGCCCTGAACATATCATGCAGTGGCCATCGATCTGGAGCAGTGGATTCCCCGGTTGGCATCTCGAATGCTCGGCCATGAGTACAAAATACCTTGGCGAGATATTTGACATCCATGGAGGAGGTCTCGACCTGCAATTCCCTCACCACGAATGCGAAATTGCCCAGTCGACAGCAGCCCTTGGGCATGAGTCAGTGCGTTATTGGATGCACAACAACATGATTACCATTAACGGCCAGAAAATGGCACGATCACTTGGAAATTTCATCACCCTCGACGAATTGTTCACCGGAAAGCATGAACTGCTGCAACAAGCATACTCTCCCATGACAATTCGCTTTTTTATCCTACAGGCCCACTACCGCAGCACCGTTGATTTTTCGAATGAAGCCCTTCAGGCTGCAGAAAAAGGACTCGACCGACTCATGAAAGCAGTGGAACTTCTTTCAAAACTCAAACCGACCAATGAATCGTCAGTTAGTGTGGAAGAATTGTCTGAAAACTG
>DIFU01000059.1:0-12588 GCA_002419285.1 Prolixibacteraceae bacterium UBA5740
ATTCTGGGATAATCCATTAAGGCTGTCAGCCTGTTTTTGATGCTGTCGCGACCCGGAAGCTGGTTCAGGTAGGCGAAAGTGACGTCGTTCTGTGCATTCACCCATGCCCCGGTCTCGGCAGAATTGTCATCTTCGAGCCATCTGTAAGGATCTTCAACTTTGTGACCGAAATACTCATCGGTCACGGTTTCTTTTATGGTTTCGGGGTAAGTCATCTTTGGCTGTTGGCTACATGACACAAATAATAGGGATGTCATGGCAGTTAAAATAATGATTCTCATATTGTTACGATTGTTTTTATTCAGGTTCGCAATTTACGCATTTTTCCTTTGTTAAAAGAGAAAACCAGAATTTTCGGGATTCTGGTTTTCATTGGTTTTATCTGTTATTTTTCGTTCAGTAATTCATATTCTTCAGGCGATCCGCAGGTACATATCAGGTTTCGGTCACCCCAGGCATTGTCGACCCGTCCAACAGGTACCCAATACTTGTTGTTTTTAACCCAGTCGAGCGGCCAGGCTGCTTTTTGCCGGCTATACCCATGCCCCCATTTGTCGGAACCAATAACTTCGGCAGTATGGGGCGCATTTTTCAGGACATTGTCCTCCTTGTCGGCTTCACCCGATTCAACCTCTTTGATTTCAAGGTAAATCTGGTTCATGGCGTCGATAAACCGGTCAAGTTCCTGCAGTGATTCGCTCTCGGTAGGTTCCACCATCAGCGTTCCGGCTACCGGGAACGACAGGGTGGGGGCGTGGAAGCCATAGTCCATCAATCGTTTGGCAATGTCGGTCTCGGTAATTCCACTGGTCGTTTTCAGATGACGACACTCGAGAATAAGTTCATGGGCTACCCTTCCGGTGGTTCCGGAATAGAGGATTCCATAATTGTCTTTCAGTGCTGAAGCCATGTAGTTGGCATTCAGGATGGCCATGATGGTGGCTTTTGTCAATCCGTCGCCTCCCATCATTTTAATATAGCCGTAGGTGATTGGCAATACTGAAGCGCTTCCCCAGGGAGCTGCTGAAACAGCCGGGATACCAACATGCCCGTTGTTCATGATCGGGTGGGAGGGAAGGAATTCAACAAGGTGCTCTGCTACGGCAATCGGACCTACACCTGGTCCGCCACCCCCATGGGGAATGGCGAATGTTTTATGCAGGTTCAGGTGGCAAACGTCGGCGCCAATAATACCGGGGTTGGTCAGTCCAACCTGTGCATTCATGTTGGCACCATCCATGTATACCTGTCCTCCGTATTGATGAATGAATTCACACATCTCAACGATGGCCATTTCGAAAACGCCATGGGTCGACGGATAGGTGACCATAAATGCTGCCAGTCTTTCTTTATACTGTTCGGCTTTGGCCTTCAGGTCTTCAACACTGATGTTACCGTTGGCATCGCACGCCACTACAACCACCTGCATTCCTGCCATGACGGCACTTGCGGGATTGGTGCCATGGGCGGAAGAGGGTATCAGGACAATGTCGCGGTTTTCATTGCCATTCTTTTTGTGATAAGCCCTGATCACCATGAGTCCGGAAAATTCACCCGAAGCACCCGAAATGGGCATCAGGCTAACATCGGCCATTCCAGTGATTTCTGCGAGATCGCGGCGGAGTTCTTCCATCATGTATTGATACCCCATTGCCTGGTTTTTGGGTACGAAAGGATGAATTCCACTAAACTGAATCCAACTCAGGGGCAACATCTCTGTAGCTGCATTTAGCTTCATGGTACAAGAACCCAGCGAAATCATGGAGTGTGTAAGTGATATGTCTTTTAACTCCAATGATTTGATGTATCTGACCATCTCGGTTTCTGACCGGTATTTGTTAAACACCTCCTGTTGCATGTATACGCTTGTTCGCCTGAATTGCGAAGCGATCTGCCACTTCTCGGGAACAGCTTCAATCACAGGTTGTGGTTTATTGGCCGCTTTTGCAAAGACTTCAATAATCCAGTTGATATCTTCCATGTTGGTGGTTTCATCGATACTGATGCCCACGTTGTCATTGTCGAAATAGCGGAAGTTCATTTGAAGGTCGACCGACAGCCACTCAATATCTTCACGTTTCACGTGAGGAGGCAATTCAATCCTGAAGGTATCGAAATAGTTCTGGTTAAGTTGTTTGTAACCCAGTCTGGTGATTTCATCCGACAATAGTGTGGCAATATGGTGGATTCGACGTGCAATCATGCCGATGCCTTCAGGTCCATGGTATACGGCATAAAAGCTGGCCATGTTGGCAAGAAGGGCCTGGGCTGTACAAATATTGGATGTGGCTTTTTCCCGTTTGATATGTTGTTCCCTGGTTTGCAGGGCCATGCGGAGTGCCCTGTTGCCATGGATATCTTTTGTGATTCCGATGATCCTGCCAGGCATGATTCTCTTGAATTCGTCGCGTGCGGCAAAAAATGCAGCATGCGGGCCACCATAACCCATGGGAACGCCAAATCGCTGGGTGTTGCCGAAAGCAATATCGGCTCCCCATTCACCCGGGGGCGTCAAAATGGCCAGTGCCAGAAGATCGGCTGCTGCCGCAACTTTGATTCCTTTTTCGTGAGCTGCATTTGTAAGAGCAGTATAGTCAATGACTTCGCCGTCAGAGTTGGGGTATTGGACTAACACCCCAAAGACATCTGCATCCATTGCAAATTCGGAACAGGGAGACACGGTCAGTTCAATACCCAGAGGCTCAGATCTGGTTTTTAAAACGTCGAGCGTTTGTGGCCAGATTTTTTCATCGACCAACAGGCGTTTAACTCCATCCTTCACCATTTGCCGCGACCGTGAGGCAAACATCATTGCCATTGCTTCGGCAGCTGCTGTGGCTTCGTCAAGAAGGGAGGCATTGGCAATGTCCATGGCAGTCAGTTCACAAACCATGGTTTGAAAATTCAGGAGAGCTTCCAGTCTTCCCTGGGAGATTTCAGCCTGGTAGGGAGTATATGAGGTGTACCATGCTGGATTTTCAAGTACGTTTCGCAGGATGACGGCAGGGGTGATGGTGTCGTAATACCCCATGCCAATGTATGTGTTGAATACTTTGTTCCTGGATGCCAATTCAAGGATATCCCGGTAATATTTCCGCTCACTGATCCCTTCACTCAGGTTGAGAGGTTTTTTCATCCTGATATCTGAAGGGACGACCTGGTTGATTAACTCATCCAGACTGGAAACCCCGATTTTTTCGAGCATCATCTCGATTTCATGGTCCCGAGGGCCGATATGACGATTTACAAATTTGTCTATGAGCATGGTGATAAAATGTTTATGGTACAATTTCGCGGCAATAATACAGTGTGGCAGTTGCAAAAAAAATGACTTTTATGGGATATCAGGTTAAAAAGGGATTATTCTGTTTTTCAAATCCAATGGTGGTCTCCGGACCATGGCCGGAATATACCCTGGTTTCAGCAGGCAAAATTAACAATTTGTCCTTTATGTTGTTAATGAGTGTGTTATGGTCGCCACCTGGAAGATCGGTTCTGCCGATGCTTCCCTGAAACAGAACATCCCCCGCTATCAGAATTTGGTCAACTGGGGAATGGAAAACGACATGGCCAGGGGAGTGGCCGGGTATATGAAGGGTTTGCAAGACCGAATTCCCGAATCGTATTTCATCACCTTCAGAGATGTAACGATCTGGGTTTTCGATTTTGCCCATTTCTATTCCGAACATGGACGCCTGGGATACTGATCTTTGAATCAGGAATTCATCACCCTGGTGGCAGGCAAACTCCAGATTGTAGGTTTTTCGGATAAATTCAACACCAAATATGTGATCGAAATGACAATGGGTATTGACAAGCCCGACAGGCGTCAAATTCTGGTCGGCAACAAAACCGGTGATCTCATCGAATTCTTCTTCGTAATAGAATCCAGGGTCAATGAATATCGCCTGGCCTGTCTCATCAAAGAGCAGGTAACTGTTTTCCCTTAAGGGGTTGACAATGAATTTTTTTACAGTGATCATGTTTTCATGTTAATTTTTGCGGTCCAGACATTAGCTGACGGTTCCCTTCAGCATGGGCACAAAAACGAAGGTGCCGTGTTTCTCGGTAATATACTCATCATGGCCGGTTTTGTGGATCAATAGCATGGTTTGCTGGTCACCGGGTCCTACAGGTACAACCATCTTTCCACCCACAACCAATTGATCCAGCAGTTCTTCGGGAACAGCGGTGGCACCTGCGGTAACAATAATCCTGTCGAATGGCCCGTAAGTGGGTAATCCTTTATATCCGTCGCCCAGGAAAAAGGCGGGGTTATAGCCTAATTCAGGAAGGAGCTGGGTTGCTTTAATGTACAGTTCGCGCTGGCGTTCAATGGTATATACCTTGGTTTTCATCTCGCATAAAATAGCCGCCTGATAGCCCGACCCGGTTCCAACTTCCAAAACTTTCATCAATGGCTTTACATCCAGTAATTGTGTCTGGAAAGCTACCGTATATGGCTGTGAGATGGTTTGACCTGCCCCGATAGGGAACGCTTGGTCCTTATACGCAAAGTTGATGAAGGAACTGTCAAGGAAAACATGACGTGGAACAGATGCAATGGCATCCAGAATTCTTTCGTCACGGATTCCCTTTATTTTCAGTCCTTCAGCCAATCTTTTTCTCAAGCCCTGGTGTCGTGGAGTGTCAGTAGTGATCATTGCTGCAGGTTTGGTGCAAAACTAACAGAAAAACCCGCATTTCCATCGAACACGTGTCAACCCGATATTAACAGGCAGGGTTAATAATTTGTCCAGGGGCAATTAAGGCATCCCTGCATTTTCATATATCTTTGTTCAATGGTGAAAATTGGAATTATTGGAAATACTCAGTCGCTGCAATCTTATGTATCACTGTTAAAGAAAGAACCGGGTGCAGAGATAATTGGGAAAGCCTCCTATGGAACATACGACCAATCGGGTAACATGGTCATATCTGTGCCTGAGTATGCCAAACAGGCATTAATTGAGACAGCGGATGCTGTAATTATCGAGAGAGCGAACATGGTCCCTTTCAGTATGCTCAGGGAGGCCATTAAACGCTACACCCATTTGTTCATCCAGGATGTTTCAGACCTGACATCCGAACAGTGTCAGGATCTCGTTAAACTGATTCACGAAGCCGGAACAATTGTTCAGGTTGGTAATCCTTTTATGGAAATTCAGGCAATTCACTGGATACACCAGAATTTTCAAGAGCCTGCATACATCAGTATTTCCGAAAGAAAAATGGTTCTCCCTCCCCGCAAGGAACTACTTCTGCCGGTTTTATTATTTGCCCAGACTGTCTTTAATTCCACCCCCCAGAAGATTAGGACAACAGGTATCCACCATAACGATTCAAAGGTTGCTTTTATCAATATCCGTCTTGATTATCCCAATTTTTCGGCAATCAACTTTGACATCCTGTCATCTTCGAGGGAAAAGGAATCTTTTATTTCTGCTGCGATGCCAGGTGTGTTTATGGAATCTTCTTCAAAAGGGAAAGTCAATGTCAATTATGAACCAGTGGAAATACTTTCTCCCAACCTGTCCGGATTGGTAAGCTTTGTTTCCAATGTAAGGGAAGGAAAGGTGAAAGATGGAACCGGACTGCACATACTGCACCCGGTTTTGGTATCTTATGAGGAAACTGCACGCAGGTTATCCCAGTATGTTCCCTGGTATACCTAAGCCCCTTCATCTTTTGCGGCTATCTTTCCGTGCATGACTCTGTTTTTTGCATTGCATTAATGATTTCCATGTTTATTGATCATCAATTCAGAAGTGTAAATTGCTATGCTTCAGTGTTTTTATTCAAATTGTCTTAATGGTATGTTCCATTTTGACACAGCGTTTTGTAATTTTTACAATATTTGCGGTTTTGTTTTGGATAAATGGCAATATTCACGAGCTGCCGACGTTATGGATACATCATTATTGCAGCAGCAGTTTTTTACTATTTTTGAAAGACTAAACCCATTTTTATGAATAAAAGAAAGCAGGTTGCAAGATATGTCATTCTTGATTTTCTGGCGGCTGCGATTAGCTGGACTCTCTTCTATATATACAGGAAACAGGTCATTGAACCTGTAAAATTTGGTTATGATATTCCAGTTGAGTTAACCTCACGTTTCTTTCTCGGACTTTTGATTATTCCTGCGGGCTGGGTGTTGTTTTATTTTATTACGGGTTACTACCGGAATATATACAGGCGATCGAGGCTTATTGAACTTGGTCAGACAGTCCTTACATCCGGGCTGGGGGTAACCGCCATATTCTTTGCGTTGTTGCTCGATGATACGGTGTATTCATACAAAAATTACTACCAGCTCTATTTCAATCTACTGGCACTTCATTTTGGTATAACCTATTTGTTCAGGCTCATCCTTACATCCCGAACAATCTCAAAAATTCACAACCGAGAGATAGGGTTTAATACACTGATAATCGGAAACAACGACAAGGCCCTCCGTATATACAGGGAAATGAGTGTTCAACCCCGGCCTGCCGGGAATATTTTTGTTGGATTTATCAGTATCGATGAGGATGGGGGCAGTGATCTCGATAAGTACATCCCATCGCTTGGCACGCTTAATGAAATTGAGGGTGTTCTCACCGATAATGCCATTGAAGAGGTGGTGATCGCACTGGAAACCAATCAACATGACCTTCTCAGCAAGATTCTGACGATCGTTGAAAACCGGGCAATCACCATTTGGGGTATTCCTGATTTGTATGATTTCCTTGCAGGGGCCGTAAAGATCAATACCATATACAGCAGTCCGCTGATAAAAATATCTAACGGACTAATGCCTGCATGGCAGGAAAATATGAAACGGCTGATCGATGTGGTGGCTTCACTCATTGCCATCATTGTATTCGCTCCGGTATACTTGTTTCTTGCACTGGCAATCAAGTTAACGTCCCCTGGTCCTGTTATATACAAGCAGGAAAGGATTGGGAAATTTGGAAAGCCATTTACCATTTATAAGTTCAGAAGCATGGTTGCCGATTCTGAAAAAGATGGCCCGGCCTTGTCGAGTAAGAACGATGGCCGGATTACTGCATTGGGGAAATTCATCAGGAAAACCCATCTTGATGAAATACCGCAGTTTTTCAATGTAATCAAGGGAGATATGGCGCTGGTCGGTCCCCGTCCCGAACGTCGATACTACATTGATCAAATTGTGAAACATGCACCACACTATACCCACCTTCATAAAATCAGGCCTGGCATTACTTCATGGGGACAGGTGAAATATGGCTATGCGTCAAACGTTGATGAGATGCTTGAGCGTTTACCCTACGACATGATTTATTTGAAAAACATCAGCCTGTATGTCGATTTCAAGATCTTGATCTATACCCTGATCAATGTTTTTCATGGCAAGGGAAAGTAATACTCTCTTATTACCTTGTCCGACATAGGAATTGAAAATCTTGCATTTTGGTTTTTTTTATAATCTCACATGAATTTTGGCTATGTCTCTTTTGACAGGATGTAGCAGTATTTGTCTTTATTCAAGATATATAAATATTTTAGTCCTTATTTGATGGAATTTTGGTTAAAAGTCTGTAACTTACATTGAACTCCCGAAGATCTGGCCTTCAAAATGACCTCTTTACTACGGGGTTAAATAATTCTGTTTAACCTTTAATTCAGACGTGTATGAGAACTTTTACCCTTTTGATTTCAATTTTCTTTCTTTCTTCTGTCATTCTGGTATCTTTCGGTAATTCTCTCCCTTCTTCCATTTCAATGGATGCAAAGAAGGAAAGGATGGTTTATTTGAAAAATATGTCAGAGAAGATGTATTTGCTGATTTCTGCCAATGAGCCCATGATTTTGAAAAGTGCTTTGCTAACTCATAAGCTCGATAGTATTGTTTCTGAAACCAGGAGTACAATAAGCGACCCCTGGCATAAAGAATGGAAAAGTGAATTCACATACACTGGCAGTTGGAATAACCTATGGATTGAATCAGAGTGGAATGGTGAACTGCTCAAGTGGATTGTTAACGGTAGGGTTGAGTGGGCTTATAACGATGACGGGCTGCAAGAGACCATGACTGTTTATGCGATTCCTGAGGAAGGGGTATCACTCGTTAAATCGACTGTCCTGAAAATAGAATACGATGAACAAAAACGATTAAAGTCCATAATTTATGAAGAAGATATGGAATCTGTCTGGGGAGAGGCCTTAAAACAAGAGTATTTTTATGATTCATCAGGGAAAATCAGCTGTATTGATACCTATATGATGCAAGAAGGAGCATGGCTTTTGGCAATGAAGGATGACTATACCTACAACGCAAATGGCCATCTGACTGGCATGAGTACCCTATTTATTGAAGAGGGCGAGGAAATAATATTCAGTTCAACGCTCTACACCGTTGACGTCAGTGGAAGAGTAATCACAACTGAATATTCAATCATGGATTTCTATTCTTTCGAACTTGTAAAGTTGTCAAAAACTGACTACGAATACACTGCAAACGGGGACGTTTCTGTTAGTTATGGATGGAGTTGGGATGATACAGGAGAAGTTTGGGCGCGATCATACAAGGACGAGTATTCTTATAATAACAGTATTTCCATGGGGAATATTCTTTTCCCTTCTTACGTTCACCTTCTTGGACAATTTGAGGCTGAAATGTTATCCTTTCAACGTATGCCAACAGAAGTTTTATATTATGATTATACTGATAATGCATATGTGCATCTCGAAAAGGAAACCTATTTTTATTCTGAAATCAATACCACCATCGCACGTACTATCCAGGAAAAAGGATATGCAATGTATCCTGTCCCTGCAGGTGAAAAGGTGATTTTTACCTGGAGTGGTGAACAGAAACCAATGAGGCTCCAAATTTTCAGTATGGATGGCAGGCTTGTAAAAAGCAGAGAGTTAGAGTCACTGGTGCCGGTAGATGTGCAAGACTTGAATGAAGGGTTGTACATGTTCAGGCTTTCTGACGACAATAGAATTACTTACAAAGGTAAGCTTGTCATTCAGCGGTAGTCTGAATTTACATCAGTTTCTGGTTAGTCCTGATCTCTCGGTCCTTTTTTCCTCCGATCAGCTGACCGGATATTAGTCCAACAGCAAACCCGGCTGCAAGTATTTCCCACTTTTTACCGGGAAGCAGAGCCATGACAAGGGCACCAATGGCTGATCCGATTACCATGCCATAAAAGGAATAAAGGTAGTTGTGATGCCAGGGAGGGTAGAATTGATGGGCTTTCATGATATGACGGGCCAGGCGCGAAATGAGACGGTCGAGTTCCCTTCGCTTTTTCCCGGGGACTTCCACTGCTTCACGGATGTCGGGGATGGTGCTTTCAATCTCGGTTTTGAGTCGTTTGCAATCCGCACAGGAGCTCGAGAATTTACCAACCCTCTCAATGTTTCGCAGCAGTTCATCTATTCTGAAAAAACGAAGGTCTTTTTCCCGGGTTCCATCCAGTGACTGGTTAATGGTACCGATAACCGATTCTGTCCATTTATCCATGGTAGTTTTTTTGTAAAAAAAAAAAGGAAACGCGCAGTGCGTGGTTCCTTTATATATGTCAGATTTGACTGCTATTAATTGCGTGGACCTCTCCGGTCGTCGCGGTGATCCCGGTTACCTCCGTGGAAATTTCCTCCTCTGCGATCATCGCCTCTCCGGTCGTCACGATTGTATCCACCTTCACGGCGTCTGTCATCGTTCCCCCTGGGTGGCCTTGAATCTCTTGAGGATTCTCTTTCCACATAACCTTCGGGCTTCGGCAGCAGTGCCCTTCTCGAAAGCTTCAGCTTGCCGGTTTTTTCATCAACACCGATCAGCTTCACCTCGACCATTTCGTTTTCCTTCAGGACGTCAGAAGCTGATTCGACCCGTTTCCAATCGATTTCGGAAACATGCAAAAGACCTTCTTTGCCTGGCATGATTTCAATGAAGGCGCCAAAGGCTACAATCGATTTCACTTTTCCTTTGTAGATTTCTCCAACTTCAGGAAGTGCAACGATTGCTTTTACGCGGGCCTTTGCAGCTTCAAGAATTTCGAGGTTCGGGCCTGAAACTTCCACAATGCCATTGTTCTCGTCTTCAGTGATTGCGATGGTTGCTCCAGTATCAGCTTGGATACCCTGTATGATTTTTCCTCCAGGTCCAATTACTGCGCCGATCATATCCTTCGGTATCAGAATCACTTCAATACGAGGTACGTTCGGTTTATATTCGGGACGAGGATTTGGTATTGTTTCGTTAATTTTTCCCAGGATATGCATACGGCCTTCACGGGCCTGGTCAAGTGCCTGGGAAAGAATTTCGTATGAAAGTCCATCCACCTTGATATCCATTTGGGTGGCTGTGATACCCTTTTCCGTTCCGGTCACTTTGAAGTCCATATCTCCAAGGTGGTCTTCATCACCCAAAATGTCAGACAGTACTGCATATTTGACGGCACCCTTGTCGGTAATCAGTCCCATGGCAATACCTGAAACCGGACGTTTCAATTTTACGCCAGCATCCAGCAGTGACATGGTTCCGGCACATACCGTAGCCATTGAAGATGAACCGTTGGATTCGAGGATGTCTGAAACAATGCGCACAACATATGGCAGGTTATCGGGCAGCATTTTCTTTAGTGCCCTGTGGGCCAGGTTTCCATGACCGATTTCACGCCTGCTGGTTCCGCGGGGAATTCTGGATTCTCCAGTGCTGAATGGCGGAAAATTATAGTGAAGGAGGAATCGTTCAGTACCTTGAACGGTAACCAAATCAATCATTTTTTCATCCATCTTGGTTCCCAGCGTCGTAGAGGTTAGTGCCTGTGTTTCGCCACGGGTGAAAACCGCTGATCCGTGAGACCCTGGAAGATAATCGACTTCACACCAGATTGGACGGATATCGCGGGTTCCGCGTCCGTCAAGACGGATGCCTTCATCGAGGACCATGCGGCGCATAGCCTCTTTTTCTACATCGTGGTAGTATTTTTTGATCAGCTTTTCATGCAGGACGAGGTCTATTTCCTCATTTCCTTCATTTGCCTTTTTGTATTCCTCGATATATTCATTACGAAGGTTCTCGAAGGCAGCAAGACGTTCAGCTTTCACATTGATGCGCTGACGAACGATTTCGTAAACTTTAGGATACAGGTCTGTATTTATTTTTTCGCGAAGTGCCTCATCGTTTTTTTCATGGCAGTACGACCTTTTGGTAACACCCAGTTCGGCTGCCAGCTCTTCCTGGATTTTACAGTGTCTCTTGATTTCGTCGTGGGCAACACGGATAGCTTCGAGCATTTCTGCTTCAGAAACTTCGTTCATTTCACCTTCCACCATCATGATGTTATCATAGGATGCTCCTACCATGATATCGATGTCGGCTTCCTTCAGCTGTGAAGTGGTTGGATTGATGACCATTTCGCCATTGATTCTGGCAACACGCACTTCTGAAATGGGAGTTTCAAATGGCACATTTGAAACGGCAAGGGCAGCAGAAGCTGCCAGTCCGGCCAGTGAATCGGCCATAGTCTCGGTGTCGGCTGAGATCAGGGATATCATAACGGCAGTCTCCGCATGATAATCAGAGGGGAACAAGGGGCGTAAAGCCCTGTCAACCAGTCGTGCTACCAGGATTTCCTCATCTGATGGGCGGCCTTCCCTTTTCAGGAAGCCACCGGGGAATCTGCCGGCAGCAGAAAATTTTTCACGGTAATCAACCGAAAGAGGCATAAAATCAACATCCTCGTTTGCTTCGGTGGCCGAAACAACAGTAGCCAGAAGCATGGTATTGCCCATCCTTACTACAACCGAACCATCAGCCTGTTTTGCCAGTTTGCCGGTTTCAATCGTAATCGTACGGCCATCGGCAAGTTCGATTGTTTTTGTAATTACATTCATCATATTCACTATTTTCTCTAAAATTATGTCATCTAAGTATCAGATCAAATCTAACAGTAAACTTTGCCCCAGGAAAATTTTTCCTTCTGAGAACTGTATACTTTTTTCGTGTGTCAGGTGATCCGACTCAAAGATAAAAAAAAGAAAAGGCAACTCATCTGATTGCCTTTTCTTTTATTGTTTTACTTACGTAAGTTGAGTTCAGCAATAATTGAACGGTAACGCTCAATATCCTTCTTCTTCAGGTAGTCGAGCAGGTTACGGCGTTTTCCTACCAGCCTGATCAGCGAGCGGCGGGTGCTGTGGTCCTTTTTATTGGCTTTCAGGTGAGCGGTAAGGTGGTTGATTCGGAACGTGAACAATGCAATCTGTCCTTCAGCGCTTCCGGTGTCCTTGTCGTTTTTACCATGCTTGGTAAAAATCTCTTTTTTTACTTCTGAATCTAAATACATTTTTTATTCTTTAGTTGTGATACAATGTTTAAACCGCAGCATCGCTCTCAATAACAACGGCTTAAAATTATTTTTCGCGGCACAAAAGTAACCAATTTTTTGGGAATTACAAGATGGAGTGTAAATTGTTTCGGACAACCACCTCAAAGTAAAGTTATTATGAGTGTGCTCTTCCTGATTTTGATCTTCTGCGGGGTACAAGTAAACGTGCAATTCCAAACTTTACAAGAATGGATAAAATATCTTTTATGACTTTGCCGGT
>DIFU01000059.1:12717-13839 GCA_002419285.1 Prolixibacteraceae bacterium UBA5740
CACCTGAACCTGCTCGGATTGTCTTGATTCAAGCTGGCGGATAACTTCTTTTAATTCTTCAGTATTTCTAATTTCTGGCATAATTCGATCAATTCAGGGTCTTTTTGATGATGGTATTTCCTATCTGTTTTTTGATTGGTTTTCTGAATAGGGTTAGGATGATAATTACAATTAGATAAAAGCCGGATACAATAAGAAAACCGTACCATGACTGACCCGTGATTTCACCCAGATAAAGGGAGGCAGCAATGCTGAGCATCAGAATCATGAATAGCAATACCACTCCCAGTATGATTCCGGGAAGTGCCGATGATAGTACATCGGAAAGTTTGTCCATCGTTTTTAACCTGACAAGCTCGATGGAGGTTTTGACCAGGTCCTCGACCTTGCCAAGGAGATTGTCCATAAAGTTCTGATTGTCATCCATATCTGACTCTGTTATCTGTCGGTTTTATGCGGCCATTACGTAGAGATAGGTTTCATTACCTATATAACCATCCGTTTGGCCGGAATGTTCGGTCAATCATGGCACGATTACCTGCAGTTCATTCTTCTGAACCTGAAAGAATTCTCTTTTTTTGAATTTATTCAGAATGATGGTCACCGAAGGTTTTGAATGTTTTGGCAGCCTTGGTGCTGCAATTGTTGAGCTATAAGGCTTCTTCCGCATTTGCCTTGACTTTGTCGGCATGTTTTGTTACTTGATCCTTTACTTCGTCAAATTTGTCGGAGACATGATCAACAAAGTCATTAAACTTATCTTTCAAGGAATCTGCATAGTCTTCACCCTTTTCGGCGATTCTTTTTCGGGTTACTGACCCTTTTTCGGGAGCAAATAATATTCCGATTAAAGCTCCGGCAGCAACACCTGCCAGAACACCCAACAAAACTTTTCCTGAACTCATTGTTTTAATTTTTAATGGTTAATAATATAGTGTATGCAATTATCCGGAGATGAACCATCGCCGGCAATTGGTTTCAATTCAAAATCTGATCCAAGTCTTAAGATTCAAGTTTTAGTGCTGCCAGGAAAACAAAATGTAGCTGCTTGAAAATGATCGTCAACATTGAATCTTGTTGGTGAGACTAACGCAATGAAATCAGACCGGCTTTCGACGAATT
>DIFU01000024.1 GCA_002419285.1 Prolixibacteraceae bacterium UBA5740
ATATTATCCAAAGTTCAATCAGCCGGAGAATCATTATTTTGAGAATATCGTATGGAATACAGAAAGGCATTTATTAATGGCTCTTGAAACAACCCTCTCTTTTTATATATTCGTTTCCTAATTACAGCAAGATCTACGGGCAATGAAATACATCCTCTTAATCCTGATAGTCCTATTTGTAGTACTTCCTGCCTTCAGCCAAATGCCCGATTCTCTATTTATCGAGCGCAAGGCTGAAGTGGAAAGACTTGCAGCCCTGAAAAAGCTGAGTTTCACTGAAGATTCCCATCATCACATGACGGATTTTACCTATCAGCGAATGGAATGGATTATCAACCCGAAGGTCAAATACATTAAAGGAAAGATAACTACCAGGTTCACGTCAATCGTTGACCTTCTTAGTGAGGTAAGGTTTGACCTTCACGATTCCCTTCGGGTTGATTCGGTGATGCAGCGCAATGAAAAACTCGGTTTTCTAAGAGAAAACCATACACTGGTCATTCCTCTCTCCCAACCGGTTCAATTAAACAATACCGATTCCATAACCATCTTTTATCAGGGCACCCCTTTCGAGTCTGGGTTTGGTTCGTTTGTCCAATCCTATCACGCTGGCTCTCCCATTATCTGGACACTGTCAGAACCCTTTGGCGCAATGGAGTGGTGGCCTTGCAAACAGAGTCTGACTGACAAGATCGACTCAACCGATATCATTGTCACGACCCCAGCCGGTTACCGTGCCGCTTCCAATGGAATTCTGGTCAGTGAATCGGTTGACAACGAAAAGTGCCAAATGGTTTGGAAGCACAGATATCCCATCGCGACATACCTGGTAGCCATTGCGGTAACCGACTATTCCGAGTTTTCAGATACCATCTTTCTCCCCGAAAACCGCAATTTTCCTGTCCAGAATTTCGTATTCCCCGAGAATCTCGAATCAGCGAGAAACAATGTTCGCCAAACTGTTGACCTGATGTACCTTTTTAATGAATTATTCGGTGAATACCCGTTTTCGAATGAAAAATACGGCCATGCACAATTCGGCTGGGGAGGTGGCATGGAACATCAAACCATGAGTTTCATGGGAAGCTTTGGCTTTGAATTGATTTCCCATGAACTGGCACACCAATGGTTTGGGAATTATATCACCCTTTCTTCATGGAAAGACATCTGGCTTAATGAGGGCTTTGCAACCTACGCAGCCGGACTATCCTATGAAAATCTTCTTGACGGCTTCTGGTGGCCCCGATGGAAAAGGTTGAACCATGATAAAATCATCAGTAACCCGGGCGGTTCAGTGTATGTTTCCGACACGACTGATGTTGGAAGGATCTTCGATGGTCGTCTGTCGTATTCAAAAGGGGCATACCTTCTCCATATGCTCCGATGGATAATGGGTGATGAACCCTTTTTTGAAGCTATCCGTAACTACCTGAACGATCCGCTATGCGCCTATGGATTTGCCTCAACTGAAATCGTAAAACGCCATTTTGAAACAACCGCAGGTTTTTCGTTGGATCGATTTTTCGAACAGTGGTACTTCGGACAAGGCTATCCCGTATATTCTTTGAGATACAGCATAATGGAAGGGAATAAGATCATGCTGAAACTCGACCAGGAAACCTCCCATCCATCAGTTGGCTTTTTTGAGATGCCGGTGCCGGTGCGCATTTACGGAGCCCAACCCGGAGATTCAATCGACTTTAGATTGACACACACCTATAGTGGCCAGGAGTTTTTACTGGACCCAGGATTCAGGATCGACCGAATTGTAATTGATCCCGATTTGTGGATACTCAAAAAGGTATCCTTCATTTCTAAAGCCAGCTTTTCAGAAATAACCACCCAACCTGAAATTTATCCTAATCCCTTCTCTGACCGTCTGTTTGTTAAAGTTCCTCCGGGAGATGTCTTACGGACAGTCGAAATCATTGACATGGATGGAAGACTTGTCGTAAAAACAACTGCAATCAGTGATATCCATACCGGCGATTTACCAAATGGACAGTACATTATCAGAATTCACACCGACAGGGGTACTGACACCTCAATGGCAGTCAAACATCATTGACCTGACTTATTCCGGATCTCTCCAGTTGAAAATGATGGTTTGTTTCAGTTCAGGATGCAGGCTGAGCGGAACAGGACTGATTCCTGCCACCGATTCGACCAGGCGTTTTGACTCCTCAGGAAAGTGTTTGCGTGGAAAATTGAATTCAACGATCACTTCAGCCACCCGCCGCGGATCAGAAGCCATAATCTTGGTAACTTCAACCTCAGTTCCGACAATGTCAATGTCATGGTCACGGGCTTTAATCCCCATAATCGTCATGATGCAACTTCCCAGTGCGGTAGCCAGCAGGTCGGTCGGAGAAAAGAACTCCCCCTTTCCCCGATTGTCAAGGGGAGCATCGGTCAATACTTTGTTACCCGACTGAATGTGGGTATTTTCTGTCCTTAGGTCACCCAAATAAATGGTTTTTATCGTTGCCATACTTTCAGATTTGATACCCTGAATATACAACCATTTCACATTACATTACGACGCATTTGTCTGATTAAAACCACTGAGTTTTCTAAAAGAACCACACATTCATTCATTTTTGTATTTTTAAGAACTCACTATTAAATGATCAGTTATGTCGGTAACACGTTTTGGAGTATCCCTGGAGGAAGAACTGCTTAAGGCACTTGATGAATATGTCATTGAAAATCAATTTTCGAACCGTTCCCAAGCCATTCGATACCTGGTTGAGAAAAATCTTGTGGAAAAGAAATGGAAATGCGACAACACGGTTGCAGGAGCCATTACCCTTGTTTATCAGTACAGCCGGAATGATATCAGGTCCCGATCGGCAGAAATACAGGCTGAATACAGGGAATTTGTATTAGCCACACAGTTTTTCAGGGTTTCCGACGAGAATTGCCTTGAAATTGTTGCCGTTAAGGGACCTTCCCATCAATTGACAGGGCTTTCGGATAAACTGATCAGCATCAAAGGAATACAACATGGCAAGCTGGTGATGTCAAAAGCAGATTAATTTTTTTTATATATTGCGTAACACTATTTTATAAAATAATGACACGATTTACACTTATTCAAAGATGGACCGTTGGCATACTTGCTTTACTTCTATCAGTGGGGTTGGCTAATAGCCAGACTCTTACAGGCAAAGTAACCGACCAGGCAACAGGAACGGCATTATCTGATGTAGCTGTTGTGGCTGGAAAAAGCAGCAAGGGAGCAGTGACTGATCAGGAAGGCAACTACAGGCTTACACTGGAACCGGGGAAATATTCACTCGAGTTCAGGCATGTCGGGTATCATCATCAAAGAAAGGAAGTGACAATTGAGGAGGGAACAACATCCGTAAAGATTGATATTGGTCTCGTGCCTGAAATTTACCGCCAGGAGCAGATAGTGGTAACTGCCAGCAAGACAGGGATGCACAGGGACATTGCCCCCATGAACGTATCGGTGATCAATTCACAACAAATCGGGCAAAGTACCGAATCGAATGTGCTTCCGGTCATCAGTGGCCAGATCCCCGGCGTGTTTGTCACTGAACGGGGTGTAACCGGATTTGGTCTGGCAGGAGGATCAGCCGGGAAAATCAGTATCCGGGGTGTTGGAGGCAGTGATGCTTCTTTCCCTGTATTGCTGCTTATCGATGGCCAGCCACAATTCATGGGAATGATGGGTCATGCCCTTCCCGACACCTATGTTTCGACAGATATTGAAAAGGTGGAGGTGGTCAAAGGTCCGGCATCGATACTTTATGGGACCAATGCCATGGGAGGTGCCATTAATCTCATAACCCGACGACAGCAGGATGAAGGATTCGACTTCAGGGGAAGGGTTATGTATGGCACTTTCAATACCCAAAAATATACGGTTTCGTCGGGATTTAAAAAGGATAACCTGGATGTAACGGCATCCTACAATCATGACCAAACCGATGGAGACCGTCCCAATTCAGATTTTAATATCGACAACGGGTATTTGCGAGTCGGATACAAGCTAAATGAACATTTTTCGGTCGATGGCAACGTAAGCCACAGTAGTTTTAAGGCGTATGATCCGGGATCCATTTATGCACCCAATCCCTCGGCATTCGACAACAAAAGCCAATGGGTGGATATTCAGCGAACCAACGCATACTTCACCCTGACAAATCAATTCGACCAGTCAGAAGGAGGACTGAAAGGATACTATATGACAGGGGACCACTCAATATATGACGGTTGGCGTTCAAAAGACGAAAATATGGGAATCAGCCTATACCAGGGTCTGAGGTTGTTTAGCAATAACCTCATCAGTTTTGGAGCCGATATCAAGAAGTATGGTGGCCGGGGTGAGGCACCATCGTTGGGTGCCCGAAGTGGCGAGTGGATTAACGTAAATGAATTGGGCGGTTATGTGTTTGTCCAGCAGAGATTTTTCGGTCGGCTGACCCTGAATGCCGGACTAAGATACGATCACCATTCTGTGTTTGGAGGCACCTGGGTTCCACAGACCGGTGCAGCCTTTAACACTGGTTTTCATTCGACAATAAAAGCCTCTTTGTCAAAAGGATTTCGAAATCCTACGGTACGGGAGCTTTATCTGTTCCCACCAGCCAATGCCTCACTTGAGCCTGAAAAGCTGTGGAATTATGAACTCTCATACAGCCAGGATTTCGGTCAGGGCCGCGGAAATGCCACGATTACCGTTTATGCCATTGATGGAGAAAACCTGATCATGGTAGTCCCCAATCCCAATACTCCGCCACCGGTCATCAACATGAACTCAGGGTCCTTCTACCATACCGGATTTGAACTGGATGCCAGATACAGAATGACTGACAACCTCTCAGTGCAATTAGGATATAGCTTTGTGGACATGGATACCCCAAAAGTGGGTGCTCCCGGAAACCAGCTTCTTATGGGAGCGCAGTACCGCCTTGGTAAATTTGAGGTGATGTCTTCATTACAGGTAGTGGGTGACCTGTATACCAAAGTTATGCCATTGAATGAAATGGTCAGTGAAAGCTTTGCCAACCTTACCGGAAAAATCAGTTATCGACCCGTAAGCCAAGTAACCCTTTTTTTTTCAGGAGAAAACCTGTTGAATCAGGAGTACCAGCTCCAATATGGATATCCGATGCCGGGAACCACCATGCTGACGGGGATGAACATCAACTTCTGAAATCAACTAAAAAAAGGCTGCCCCAGTGGGACAGCCTTTCAATTTTCTTCATAAATCTGTTAGTATCCAGGATTCTGTTGATCCTTCAGAGCCGGATTGGCATTCAGTTCAACCAGCGGAATTGGCCATACAAATTTAAAATTATCATAAGGTACGGCAACCACACCATAAGGTCCGCTATATTCTGTTCCTAATTCGTAAGCACCGGCTGCTACCGGGTCGGCATTGGCAAGTTTTGCAGGAACACCGTTAATCGGGAAATGAGGGCACTGTTGCAGGCGATGGATATCGGGCCAGCGGCGTCCTTCCATTGCGAGTTCAATGCGCCTTTCGGCTAGGATTGCTTTGAGCAAAGCAACGTTATCGGCAAAATCGGAAGCCTTATAACTCTGGGTGGCTTTATCAGCCAGTGCCCTGTCTCTCACCATATTGACATATTTCAGAGCTTCATCCACGTTGTTATTCCGGGCATAAGCTTCTGCAATATTCAACAATACCTCAGCATATCGCATCATTGGAGAAGCGTCGGTATAATTGGTATCATCCTTGTACTTCTCGGTGAAGATGCCAGTAACAACACCTGAGGCATTTTTACGAATCAATACCATGTTGCCCTCGGTCCTTCTTTTATCATCCGCTCTCCAGTATGAATTTCTCCAGATAATAGGACTTATGGCCACCAACTGGCGTCTTTTATACTGCGAAGCCAAGGCAGCATTTACCCCTGGGTTATTGGTGGCTGAATTCTCCATACCATAAATATATTCACTGTTGGTATAATTGGCTGCAAAGCAGGTCCAAGGTTCAGCACCCAATGCATATTCATTCAGGCTGATCAATTTCAAACCTTCGGTTATGACATTGTTCATGTCCCACATATGTTGATAAACCCTGACTTTATAAGCTATTGCAGCACCTTTGGTTCCCCTGGTGATTTTTGCATTACCAGTTCTGCCAGCCTTATTCGGAAGGTTTGATTCTGCGAAGGCAAGATCCTCAAGAATTTTACCATATACAAATCCTACGGTTTCCCTGCCTTTCTGAAGACCTTCATCAATAGCGGCCTGGGTAGTGAAAGGCTTATCATGGTATGGTACACCAGGATGGGAAGCATTAGCCGTATGTTTGTATGGACGGGCAAACATAACCAGAAGATCATGATAAGCCGCGGCCCTGAGAAGGCGGGCTTCTCCTTCATAAATTTTTGCTTTGTCTGCCGTGATAACACCTGATTCGCCAGCTTTCGTGACACCTTCAATGATAATGTTACAGCGGTTGATCAGACGGTATGTATCACTCCAGTACCATACATTATTGGCCGTTGTCGGGTCATAAGTACCTTCATAGGTGAAACGATAAAAAGTCTGAAGATTGATGGCATCTTCACCCCGGTTGTCACCTTGCTGAACAAAAGCAGCCCCAAAAGGATAACCCCTCTGGTTACCGGCAGCATCACCACGCTGCGCGGCATTATACATACCGATTACGGATAGCTCGATCAAATCGGGCGTAGTAAATGCAGTAGTTTCAGAAACAGAGGAATAAGGATCGAGTTCGATGATCTCTTCGCAGGAGCCTAACACCAACGCAAAAGCAATAACAGGTATCAGCACCAACTTATGTATTTTTTTCAAAAAGGAATTTACTCTTTTCATATGTATGTCTTTATAAAATTCAACTATAAAGTCAGGTTAAGACCCATTGTAATCACACGCTGACGCGGAGTTCCGTTAAAGTCAACACCGTTTGACTCCATTTCGGGGTCGATCCCGGTGTATTTGGTCGACATCCAGAGGTCCTGGCCCTGTGCAAAAACCCTCAGGTTTTCGATTCCAACGCGGCTCAGGAGAGATTTTGGGATAGTATAACCGATCACCACATTCTGGAGTTTCAGGAAGTCACCCTTCTCAACAAAACGTCCGTTGGTCTGGTTGGATATATTAATAAAGTTTCCACCCTGTGACCAAAGTTTTGGAG
>DIFU01000011.1 GCA_002419285.1 Prolixibacteraceae bacterium UBA5740
TGACCCAGAAAAACGAGGTCTGGATTATAACGGATTTGGGGGGACGGTTCTAAACCCTCCCAAAGAAGCAGATATCATCAAGTTATGAAGCCAATTTTCATGATAACGAAACTTGTTCAGTCTTTAAGCCGGACTTTTAAAGTTTTGATGCTTTTGAATCGTTCGAGGGTTGGAAGGAGCAAAATTCTGAATCAACGCCCAACCCCTGATGCTCTTTTCTGCTGCCTCCATTGAACCATGGAAATACTGGGTGCTGAATAGATGTCTATCCATTCGTTGCATCAATCTGTCAAGCATGTTACTGGTTCGATGGACACCTGAATGATCATAGGCAATGCTGTAGTCCCGAATATGCGTGCGCAATTTGGCAATCGGAATCAGGATCACATCCGGAACCTTATTTTTCATGCACCATTCATGCAATCTTCTGATTCTTTGTGAAAAATCGTATTTTGTAGCACCGCGGTAGCAATCCCAAAGCCTGGATGAAACCGTTGTATATATGTTCTGATACTTCTTCTTGGATCGGTCTCGAATTTTGATGAAGACATGGAGAAAACAGCAGATGAAGATGACGGATACAAAGAGATATGACCAGGCATTTCGAGTGGCTTGCCATCCGTCAATATTCACAGTATCCGGCATGTATTCAGGCTTTATGCATTGCGCCTCAGTTTTAAACACACCATATGCCTTTTTTAATGCGGAATCACCAGCATCGGTTGCAATGGATGCACCAAGAATGCAGTGGTTTCCAACCGTTGTGGCCACAAAAACTTTATTCCCCGATATCCATGAATGTTTTTCGTCGGCAGCCAGATTATAGGGGATAT
Organism: Prolixibacteraceae bacterium UBA5740; assembly: GCA_002419285.1. GTDB lineage: Bacteria > Bacteroidota > Bacteroidia > Bacteroidales > Prolixibacteraceae > UBA1413. The sequence continues at coordinate 834 of DIFU01000011.1, forward strand.
CCTCCGGATCTCTAACAGTAGTTCCGACAAGACTATTTCCACCGAGAGTTTGTTCAATTCGATACCAATACATATGATCTTTACCAAAGACATAGGCCAATGCCCAGAAAGGAACATCAAACTTTCTCAGAAATAGAGCCTTTTCGATTCGATCCGTTTTCCCGGTCATATATGGCATTAGAAATGATGGATATATGGTGTATGGGATGTTTTTCACATCAATACGCCTGGTCCAAACGTTTTGTTTTTTAGAATATCGCTTGTCTTTGAGAAAATAGCCATCGGCAATGTCATGTGGAAATAATTCGGGATAGATTGAAAGCATTTTATCAAGATGGTTTCTGAACTCCTTCGCATCATTAATGATTTCATTATAGGTTTCTGGCAAAAAAGGAAGGGTTATCGTTCTATTGCATCGGGTAACAAAGTTTGGTTCTGATGGTTCCATATAGAGAGGCCGCCTTAAATAAAAGGTTGTCTCTTACTATATGAAATAATAAGTATATTGTCCAGAACTTATATTATGAATCAATTTAATATGTTATAATTTTGATGACCATCATTCACGAAAAAATGTCACTGAAAGTTTAGACCCCCAAATCCGTTATAATCAGATTTTATTCAATTGTATAATTATATGGATGTGAGTGTCAATTTATTGCTGTCATGGGAAATCATTTTCATCTGCTGGTCCGGATGCTGCCCGAAACCCGCTTTACGGATGGCGATATGCGACAGCGGTTCGTGATGACGTTGTTTCAATGTTGCGTTACAGTTGTGTGATTGGAGACATCCATAGGGAGGATAACCTCCCGGTTTTACCCGGATGATTAGGACGGGTGGATGTCAGATGTCGGAGGTCCGAGGTTAGATATCAGTGGAGGGGGATGAGTGGCTTCGCCAGGGATGAATTAGAGGTCTCTTTCCCCGGACTCACTCACTGGATACGTGAGCTACAGGCCAATTTCTCTTAGGCGAGCTCCAGTTTCAGGGTTCTACCGACCGCATGGGCTGCTTTTCTGAGGGTGTGTAACGTAACCGATTCATTGACAGGATCCAAGAGCCTTTCGAGAGACGATCGGCTCGTTTTCATTTTCTTGGCCATTTCGGATTTCGATAGGTTGTTTCTTCTCATCTCCTGTTCTATTTGCCATGCCAAGACTCTTTTGATAGCGCTCTCCGTGCATTCTTCAAAGATCCCTTCCTCCTTAAGGAAGTCATTGAAGCTCCCACCCAGATTCTTGTGCTTGTCATTCATTAGATTTCTCCTTCTCAAAATGGGCCATACGCTGTTTGGCGGTCCTCAGATCATTTAGCGGTGTTTTAAGGCTCTTTTTGATGAAACCTATGCAGTAGGATCATCATTTGCCCGCTTACCGTGAAGAGTACTCTTGAAATCCGGCTATTTGATAGATCAGAGCGGACTTCCCATAGGCCGGTATCGATCTTTCTCACGATTGGCATCCCAATCGGCCACCCCAGCTCAACCGTGCGCATATCGTCACTGATAGTCTTCCTGTCAGCGGGTGTCAATTCCTTAAGCCACTCCTTAACCGGTATTCTCCCGTGATCAGTCATAAAAAACTGAACATCGATGATTTTTCTTGTCGGCACCATATGTAAGAAATGTACCTATTGTGGGACATGTTGTCAAGAAAAATATTGCGCGTGTGGGATAACAAAAAGGGAAAGAACATGGACAGGTAAATAATGCATGACAGATCATGAAGCCCGTAGTAATCGAAAACTATAAACAACCCAACAAGTTATGGACGAAAATAGGGACAGGTAAATTATGCTTGACAGCATTATCAAATCCAAAGTAATGAATCGATACGAAATATCTTCCATTACAGTTTCGATAGGATAGAGGTGACATCATGCCCCGAATCGGTCGATTGGTGGTAAAAAATGAACAGGCGGTGTATCATG
>DIFU01000147.1 GCA_002419285.1 Prolixibacteraceae bacterium UBA5740
AGTAATCCTGAATGACCTTTTCCCAGATGAAAGAATATTCGCGGGTCTGGTTCATCAATTGATAGGCTTCTTCTGTCAGATTATCCATGGCAGTGCCATACCTGTAATATAAATCCCTGAATTCCTGAAAAGAAACGCCTGTCTGTTTCGATATATCAAAGGCTGTTTCCATGATATCTTCCACGGGAGAACCGTCCACATTGGGTGCTGCCATCAACCGAAAACTTTGCAGCTTTTTCAATGGAGGTTCACCAAGGACTTCTAAACCATATGCCAGTCGATTATCCGACCTTGCCTCATGAACATCAGTGCCCAGCAAATTTTGAACTGCATCAACCAGTATATCATAATCTTTCGACAGAATCATGCTGGCCTTCAGTTTCCCCTCGCGGTCAATCAGCTCCATAAAATCGTCTCGAAAGGGAACTCTCATAAAGAACCCTGACCAGGGCGGCAATCCCAGGTCCACTTCAGGACGGGTAGCCGTTCCGCCATGAGCTATTTCCTGAGACTTGATCAGCTTTTTGGCGCCAGTTAACAGATCATTTAAGATGACCCCTTCCCCTGAAAGTTCAACTTCAGCATAATTGAGTACTACCCCGCCCCTGAAATGAATTTCCTTGCACAATTCCATAAACAGACGTCCCACATTGACTTTCCATTCCTGAAAACCAAAGGCAGTGGATTGACTTTGAAAGGAAAATCCCTGGAAATCAATTTCGGATACATCGATCCATTGGGAAGCATGATGCAAATGATAGCCCATCAGCCGATCAATCCAACGAAGCTTTCTGGAAGAAATATCCGTTCCCAACCAGATGGTTTTCATCGGACGAACAAGATGGGAAGCCATTTGTGCCCAATAAGATAAACTTCGCGTTTTGCGCCATACTTTTGGAACTTGGAACCAGGTCAAAGGTAATAGTGGAATGGGTTGCCAGTCATCGTCCCTGGGCATATCCTCACGAAAAAGTACCATCACCTTCTTTCCGTCCAAAATATCAGCCAAGGCAGCCAGAAGTTGGTTCAATTCCGGATTTACCCTGACACCATAAGGTACTTCGCCCTCTATATTTTGCCAGATCTCGTCCCTGTTTGTCTCTTTCATTCGATATGCAAAATTGCGAATTTACGTTAATTAACAAGGGCTAATCCTCAATTCATGAATCATTTTGTATGTTTGTACTCCGGTTTTTTACCGGAATTTTTGAACGATTTGCAATGCATAGGTTACGGATAAAGATAGAAAACAGCCTTCTTACACTGGTTATTGCCATACTTATCTCAATGGCATTATATACCTCCTGTGCCAATCAGGGGATGCCAACCGGTGGACCCAAGGACTCCATACCGCCGATATTGATTGAAACCTCTCCAGCATATCGTGCCTTGAATTTCACAGGAAAAGAAGTTAGTCTGACTTTCAATGAGTATATCATTTCAGATGCCGTATCCGAGCAGCTGGTTGTATCTCCCCCACTGGAAAAAAGACCTACCATCAGGACCAAGTCGAAATCACTCATCGTTACTTTTAACGAGGAGCTGAAATCAGATATGACATATTCCCTGGACTTTAAAAACTCTATAGCTGACAATAACGAGCGTAATCCATACCAGAGCCTCCGGATGATATTCAGTACCGGATCCCAAATCGATACCCTCAGGGTGGCAGGCGTTGTCAAGAATGCCTTCAATCTTGAATCGACCGAAAAAATTCTGGTTATGCTGCATCAGAATCTTGCCGATAGCGCCATTGCCACTACCATCCCTGACTATGTTGCGCGAACCGATGAGAAGGGAATTTTCCTTTTCGACAATGTCAAGGCAGGATCATACAAACTCTTTGCGGTCAATGATGCCAACCAGAACCTGATGTACGATTCGGGAGCCGAGGAAATTGCCTTTGCCGACAGCCTGATCATACCAACTGCCGAATACAGGGCTGAGCCTGACACACTGGCCAAGGGAGCTGATTCCCTGCTTATTGCCGGAAATACCTATTTCTTTCCGGAACCGGTATATCTCAGGACATTTATGGAGGATTTTTTCGACCAATTTCTCGAAAAATCAGTTCGTGACACACGATACAGAAGCACCCTGGTGTTCAGTGAACCGGTTGCCGACACCCTGGGCATCAAGCTTCTTGGTTTTGACAATGAATATCCGTTTATACTGGAACCTAATCCCGATCTTGATTCAATAACCGTTTGGCTAACCGATACCCTCATTGCCTCGAACGACACCCTCAAATTTCAGCTGACTTATACGGATATCGATTCCATAGACCAACGGTTCCTGAAAACCGATACCGTAAACATGATTTTTACTGAGAGGACAACACGTTCCGAATCCAGAAGGCGAAGTCGTGACGAAAATGAAGTTCCCGAGATCGTACAATTCAGTTTCTCAGATAATATAAAAACAGCTGGATATGACCTGAATCTTCCTGTCAGATTGTTTGCACCTGAGCCAATCGATACATTTGATTTTTCTGCAATACGGATCATCATGGCCGAGGATCTTGCCCAAACACCCCTGCCTATCAGAATCCATAAGGATACCATCGAATACAGGACCTGGCAAATCAACTACGACTGGGAACCCAATACATCCTATTTGTTGGAAGTCGATTCGGCAGCAGCCCTGAATATTTATGGCATAACCAGCAGGAAGATTTCCAGAAAATTCACCACCCAAAAAGATGATTATTACGGGAGCATTGTCCTGCAACTTACATCAGTAACCGAACCAATGCTAATCCAGTTACTTGATAACAGCAAGGATGAAAAGGTAATCAAAACACTCCATGCAAAAACAGATGGCAGTGTAACGTTTGATTTCCTGGCTCCCAACAAATACAAGATCAAATTTATTTATGACTCCAATGACAATGGTAAATGGGACACAGGATCCCTGAAAAACGGCACCCAGCCTGAAAAAGCAGCCTACTTCCCGGAGATCATTAAAGTACGTTCGAACTGGGAAAATGAATATCCGTGGGATGTCACACCCAATCCCGAATATCCCAAAAAACTGATTGACAAGGAAGAGGAAGAACTGCGAAGAAAGAAAGAATTGGAAGAGCGCAACAAACAGGAAGAACAGGAACGGGAACCCGTGCAAATGGATTTCGGTGGCCGATCCGTTGGGATGCCCAGGGCCAGATAATCAAAAGTCAAATGAAAAAAATCCTCTTATATCTGACCATAGTTTGGGTATTGATTACTCCCATGCATTCAATAGGACAAAGAAAAAACGTATTGAGGCCAGGCGAAAAGCTGACTTTTGGAGCCTATTATAATTGGCATTTCATCTGGATCCGAAGCGGACAAATTCATCTATCTCTCAAATCGAGGAATACCCAAGCAGGTGAAAGATGGCAAATCAGTGCAGAAGCACACACCTTTAAGTCATATGATCGCCTTTACAAAATCCGCGATACCATTGAAACTACGGTAAAACCCTTTACCCTTGAACCTGAATATTATGTGCAGAGCTTTAACCATGGAAATGAATATTCATTTTACGAATACAGGATTCCCGCTCCCGGGAAATACATCTATTCGGATGTACGAAGGTTTAAAAAACCAGCTTTCAAGGACACTTTAACTGCGGTTCCCGGAATACGGGACATGCTGGCCATGGCATACGAATTCAGGAGCCACGACTACAGTAAGCTGAAGATTGGCCAGAAAGTTCCGTTAACCATGCTGGTCGATAACGAAGTTCACCCGATCTATTATCGTTATCTGGGAAAGGAAACCATCACTACCCGGGACAAGGTGGTTTTCTCATGCCATAAATTTTCCATACTTTTACTGCAGGGCGATTTTTTCCCGGGTGGCGAATACCTAAAGGTCTGGATTGAGGATGGACCTCACCACCTTCCGGTCATGGTTGAAACCAAGATTCTGGTAGGTTCGGTTAAAGCCATTCTGGAATCGGCCGAGATCAACGGATCACCCGTTAAATTTGAATTTTAAAATCTGAGATTATGGCAAGTATACGCAATTTGAAAAAGGACATTGATTATTTGATGTCACTGGTTCTTGAAGAATGTCTTTACGTAATGGAAAGCCTTCCGGAAGCGGAACAGGAGAAAGCAATGGAAATTGCCAGAAACATCGTAGCAGGGCATTATGAACTGCGTATGAGGGTCAACCATCCTGACGGTAAAGACAATCCGGCCATGGTGAAGACTTACCTCAAAAAGGTAGTCGACGATCTTTACTCCAAAGCCAATTCTGCCCT
>DIFU01000149.1 GCA_002419285.1 Prolixibacteraceae bacterium UBA5740
CAGGGTAGCAATCAGGGAAGCAAGGGCGGTGGCCGTGAACAGGGCATTTTTGTCCATGCCGGTGGCACTCAGTATACTGGGATTGACAGCCAGTATGTAGGCCATGGTCATGAAGGTGGTAATCCCCGCGAGAATCTCGGTTCTTACCGTTGTTTTGTTGTCCTTAAGCTGGAATAGTTTTTCAAGCATCGTTTCTCAGGTTTATATTAAAATGTGTATTTCAGACCCAGGGTGGGCATTACATTGAAGCCTTCCATGCCTCCGAAATTGCTGCTCAGCTCAACTTCACCACCTGCTGCAAAGTTCTTGTTGAAGTTATACCAAAGCTGGGGTTCCGCAAGAAATACGAAATCGGTGGTCTTGTTTCCGAATACCATGTCTTCTTTCCAGAAGTCGGCAAATCCGGTGAATGCCACCTTGCCGTCCAACATCATGACAGTCCAAACCCCGGTGAGCTGGAATGAATTGGCATTTTTCCCGCGAATGTTTTTATACATGGCCTGCAGGGTGAAAATCTTGCTGAAATCAGCAGTGTTCCAGGTGTAATTTCCGCCGAAGAGCCAGGCGTCATTAATGGTGTACGCTCCATTGAAAGGCGTATTCTTGAATTGGCCAAAACCCCCGTTGTACTCGAGGTGCAGTTCAAACGGGCTATCCCAGAACTTCAGCCCGCGGGCCAGTTCCCAGTATGCCAGACTGACGCCTTCAACGTCGCCGACATTGTAGTCCATGTCAATGAAAAAGAAGGTACTCCCGTGCTTGTCGGGCCTGAACATTTCAACCGTAGAGGTCAGGTAGCTGCGACCCTTGCCCAGGTCGTAATGCATCTGCACGTTTTGTGCCAGAAGGATTGTACTGAACAAAAGTAAGGTACTCAGTAAAAATAGTCTTTTCATTTTTGGTTGTTTTGAATGATACTTAAGAAGTGGTTAAAACTAAAAAAATATATTAAGCCTTACCCGACCTGACTTTCATATAGAATAAACAAAATATTAACAGTTGTAAAGTGTTGTGATTAAGCTTGCGATGACTGGTTTTGACGGGGATATGAAAAGAATCAACTACATTTGCGGACTATTTTTAAGGGAATGAATACACATCAGATTGAAATAATGGCACCAGTGGGATCTTATGAATCTCTCATGGCAGCCATTCAGGGCGGTGCCGGATCGGTGTACTTCGGTGTTGAACACCTGAATATGCGGGCGCGTTCGTCCAACAACTTCACGCTCGAAGATCTTCGGAAAATTACTGCAATAGCATCAAAACATCAGGTAAAAACTTATCTGACCCTCAATACCGAGGTGTTTGATACGGAAATGGGCATTATGCAACAGGTGCTTCAGGCAGCCATGGATGCCGGGGTTTCGGCTGTGATAGCCGCCGACATGTCGGTGATCCTGCAGGCCAGGGCTATCGGTCTTGAAGTTCATGTATCGACCCAGGTGAACATCACGAATTTTGAGGTGGTGAAATTTTACAGCCAGTTTGCCGATGTGGTCGTGCTTGCCCGTGAAATGAACCTGGGCAGGGTGCATGAGATCAATCGCCAGATCAGGGAACAACAGGTAAAAGGCCCATCCGGAAACCTCGTCAGAATTGAAATGTTTGTACATGGTGCCCTTTGCATGGCTGTGAGTGGAAAATGCTACCTCAGCCTGCATGAAATGAATTCGTCGGCCAACCGGGGCAGTTGTCTGCAGACCTGCCGAAGGGCTTATGTCGTAACCGACAAGGAGACCGGTGCCGAGCTGGAGGTTGACAACGAATATATCATGTCACCCAAGGATTTGAAGACTGTCCATTTCCTGAATAAAATCCTTGATAGCGGAGTCTCGGTGCTGAAAATTGAAGGGCGTGCCCGATCGGCCGAGTATGTGAAGACCACCGTTGAATGTTATCGTGAGGCAGCGGAAGCATGGAAGAACGGTGAATTTACCGAAGAGAAAGTTGCTGACTGGAACCAAAGACTGGCAACGGTATTCAACAGGGGCTTTTGGAATGGATATTACCTGGGGCAACGACTGGGCGAATGGAGCCACAATTATGGCTCACTGGCGACCAAGCGGAAGGTATATCTCGGAAGGGGTACCAATTATTTCCCCAATATCCGGGTAGCTGAGTTTAAGCTTGAAACCGGGAACCTGGCGGTCGGGGACGAAATCATGGTCATCGGACCAACCACCGGAGTGGTCGAAACTACTGTCCAGGAGATCAGGGTTGACCTCAAACCGGTGGAGCTGGCCAAAAAGGGAGAGCGCATTTCTATTCAGATAAATGAAAAAATCAGGCGATCCGATAAATTATTTAAGCTGGTAGATGCTAAAACCCTGAAGGAAAACGTTCGTAAATAAAAAATTCTTAACTTTTCGCACTGAATTACCGGCACATCAAACCTGCAGTATTGAAAAAACAGCTCCCCGGCATTCGTGCGACTGTGAATTTCAGTCGGATGGATAGAGGAATCTGGTAATACGAAATACCTGTAAGGTTGTTAATGGTAAAAATATACTGACTATCGATCATACAAATCAACCAAGATGAAGAATATTTTTTCGATTTTGACCCTTTTGGTACTGATCTTTCTTGTACCAGTTGCCGTTGAAGCACAAACCAATTTGAAGTTACGCCTTTCAGGAAATACGACCCGGTTTTTGGGAGAGCCAAATGGTGATGAGGTTTTGCACCCTGATTATGAACTTTATAATAATGATGTAACCAACACTAAATATCCCTTTGATGAATTTACCAACCAGGGTAAATTGGGATTTGAGGCTGAGTTAATGATGGCCCTGACCGAAAAGGCCTGGTTGGGGTTTGAAATAGGAACCAGCAACCTTAAGGGATATAATTACAATCCTCCGTTTTACAATGTCATGAATGTTCCTGGGTATTACCAGACTTCTCTAAGACAAATCGGAACAACTCAATGGATTCCGTTACAATTAGAAAATCCTGACTCATTGCAATACTCCACATCAATGGTCAATCTTTTGGTAAATCTTCGCTTTTATTTGTCTACAGGAAGGTTCAGGCCGTTTATAAAATTGCATTCAGGGGTTTCCTTTATTGGAACAGAGTTGTCTTATTATACGGAAGAAAGTATATGGCCTCCAACGAAGTATAACATTACGGACGCTGATACCGGGCTACCCTTGGATATGGATCAGTATGAGTTCTCCGGTCCTGTTATATACTCCAGGGGTACATCTTCTTCTTCCGAAGGCCGTTGGCCTGCACTGAATATTGGAGCAGGTCTCGGATTTGAGTATCAGGTAAATGAAAAGATCAGTCTTTATGCAGGTTATACTTATTCGATGATCAATTCTGATATCGTGGATGGTAAACCTAACTTCGACTATAATGATGATGTCAATTCTACGGATTTTGGCAAATTGGAGCGGTTCAATACATTCGGAAATACAAGTCGCATAAGTTTTGGTTTGACCTACTCGCTTGGAGAAGGGGTTTCCATCATCAGCGGCGGGAGCAAAGGCGGAAAGGTTGGAGGCTCCAGTGGCCGTCAGCATCCTTATCTGCCATTCTATGAAGTCAAAAGGAGATAAATCCTGATCTGTATAAAAATTGAACAGCCCGGTTTGAAATCATCATACCGGGCTGTTTGATTAATTACACCTTCATTTAATCCTTGAGGATTTCTTCGATTTGGCTGAGTTCTGCCTCACTGAATGTGAGGAACCTTAAAGCCGCAATGTTATCTTCGAGCTGCTTTACCGAGCTGGCCCCGATCAATACCGAGGTGATCCGTTTATCTTTTAAGATCCATGCCAGGGCCATTTGTGCCAGGGATTGTTCCCGTTCCCGGGCAATTTCATTGAGTTTCCTGACTTTTTCAATGGCCGGCTCTACCTGGTTAGGTTTCAGGAATCCCCAGGCTTTGGCTGCGCGTGAACCGTCCGGGATACCGTTCAGGTATCGGTCGGTCAGCAATCCCTGGGCAAGCGGTGAAAAGGGGATGCAACCGATGCCTTCTGTTTCCAGTACATCCAGAAGTTCATCCTCAACCCAGCGTTCGAACATGGAATACTTAGGCTGATGGATCAGACAGGGAGTTCCCAACTCACGCAGGATTCTGGCCGCTTCCCTGGTCATGTCGGCAGGATAATTTGAAATTCCCGCATAGAGTGCCTTCCCTGATCTGACAGTCTGGTCGAGCGCCATCATGGTCTCCTCGATTGGGGTGTCGGGATCGGGACGGTGGGAATAGAATATGTCGACATACTCGAGTCCCATCCGTTTCAGGCTTTGGTCCAGACTGGCCATGAGGTATTTGCGACTGCCCCACTCGCCATAGGGACCCGGCCACATCAGGTAGCCGGCTTTGGTTGATATGATCAGTTCATCGCGATAGGGCCTGAAATCCTGTGCCATGTACTTTCCGAAATTTTCTTCGGCCGACCCGGGAGGGGGGCCATAGTTGTTGGCCAGGTCAAAATGGGTGATTCCCATATCGAAAGCCCTCCTGAGCATGGCCCTGCCATTTTCAAAAACATCGACTCCCCCGAAATTGTGCCATAATCCGAGTGAAACGGCGGGCAGCTTCAGTCCGCTTCTTCCACACCGGTTATACTGCATGGCATTGTATCTGTTGTTATTTGCCTGATACATAAGATCTGATTTTGGTTAATGTCAGAAACAGGGTTGACCCTGTTTGTAAACAAGATTTATACTTTGGGAAGTACCCATGGTTTACGATATTCGGGAACCAGGTATTGGTTTGCGGCCTCATCGTTGATAAACCGGCTTGTATTATTATCCCAATATAGTCTCCGACCTGTTTTAAATGCAATATTCCCCAAATGGCAAACCCTGGCTGTGTTGGCAGCTATTTCGATGCTCGTACGGGGTGTAAGGCTCCTGTCTTTGATACAGTCAATAAAGTTCTGCATATGTAGTTCAAGCCCTTTTCCCTGGGATCTTTGGAGTTCAACCCTTTCCATTTCGGGTTGGTTGTTTTTTACTTCGGGTATGACTTCCCATCCGCCTCGGTCAACAACCAGCGTACCATAATTTCCTACGAATGCCACGCCGTGTGTCCTTCCAAAATGGCCTCCGTTTATTCCGATTCCATGGTCCCAAAGTACCGTGTAGTCATCAAATTCATAAATGGCCTGAAGCGTGTCGGGCGTTTCACACGCATCTTCCGGATAGGCAAATTTACCGCCCATGGCCATCACCGATTTCGGCCCTTTTGCATTCATGCCGAACAGGGCATAATCAATGATATGGACACCCCAGTCGGTCATCATGCCTCCGGCATAATCCCAGTACCAGCGGAAGGTAAAGTGGAACCGGTTCGGATTAAAAGGTCTCAATGGGGCTGGCCCGAGCCAGAAATCGTAATCGACACCAGCCGGTACCGGACCGTCTGGTTTCACTGGGACCGAAGTCATCCAACCCTGGTACGACCAGGTACGAACGGTCCTGATTTTCCCCAGTTTCCCTGAATGGACGAAGTCAACCGCATCTCTCCAGTGTGGATCGCTCCGTTGCCACTGTCCAACCTGGGTCACCACGTTATAACGATGTGCCGCCCGTTCCATGATGTTACACTCCTCGATCGAGTTGGCCAAAGGCTTTTCGCAATAGATATGTTTTCCGAGTTCGGCTGCATTTACATAGGGAATGGTATGCCAATGGTCGGGAGTACCAATGATCACGACATCGATATCCTTGTTTTCGAGCATTTTCCGGAAATCGGTATATGCTTTTGGTTTGCTGCCCTGCAGTTTCTCGGTTTCGGCGATCTGTTGGTTCAAAACATTCTGGTCGACATCACAGATGGCGACACATTCGGTGTTGGGAAGCCCAAGGAATGCCCTCAGGTCGGCCATTCCCATGCCTTTGGCACCAATCAGTCCACAGGTCAGCTTTTCATTGGCTCCCATGATACGTGAGTAAGAGGTATGAGGCAGGCCTGCAACCAGCCCGGCACCGGCAGTGAATACTGCGGTTTGTTTGATAAAGTTTCTTCGTCCGGTCATTTAAGTAGTATTTTAGTCTTATTGATAGAAAGTTTTTTTGTTCCGTTAACTAATTAACTGAAAGAAGTTAATGAACGATTAATCTCTTTGCATGGCATCATCGAAAGCCACATCGGAAGGTTCAAAATCGCTGTATCTCACGAATTCACAAGCTTCGGCAGCACCTGCCTCCCGGTTCATCCCACTGTCTTCCCATTCAACGGATAGGGGTCCCTTATAGCCGATGTCATTCAAGGCCCTGATGATGCTTTCGAAATCAATTTTACCACGGCCCAGGCTCCTGAAATTCCAGTATCTGCGGTTATCGCCAAACTCCATGTGTCCTCCGAAAACACCAACACTTCCGGGGGCATCATTCCAATGGACATCCTTCATGTGAACGTGGAAGATTCGATCGCTGAATTCGTAAATAAACCTGACATAGTCAACTCCCTGGTATCCCAGATGGCTGGGGTCATAGTTAAAACCGAA
>DIFU01000082.1 GCA_002419285.1 Prolixibacteraceae bacterium UBA5740
GTCAGATAATTGAGATTCAGCTTATTGACAAACGGAAGCTCGGTAATGATGGGATAACGAACCCCGGTATCCAGGATGAAATTCAGGGTGTCAGAGTTGTTGATCGTCACGGGGATGATGATCAGGTTACTGGCCGATTTAAACTTGATGGTTATTGATTTGGCTTTGGGGTTCTCAATCATAAAACCCCTGTTGACACCGAAATCACGGGCAGTCCGCTCATAATCCACCGATTCTTCCAAAGGCACATATTCCCTGACAACCATCAGGTTACCTTCAATCTCGAATATCAGGTAGAAATCATTCATCAGTTTATCAAGAACGAACTTGATGGGCTTGTTGGAGATGTTCAGGCTGATCTTCTTATCTGCGACCAATCTTGCATTGTAGGAGTAATCAATATTGAGGTATTTACAGATTTTCTCAATTACCTCAGAGAGAGGCTCATTTTCAGCATATATACTTATATTCTGGTCAAGAGCGGTAGCGGTTTTCGGTTCCTGGGCATAACCGCTGAAAGGAATCAGGGTCATCATCAGGAAGAATGCCACGATGGCAAATGCGGATGTTTTTAATGTTTTCATGACTTTCAGGCATTAATTGTTGGCACGCTGCGTTAACAAATACTGACTCTTACTTTGGGTAAGGTCGAGCTGGAAGGTCAGCCGGATCACATCCAGGATAAATTCAACCGGTTGTTGATCGAAGCTGGCCGTTAGCATGAGGTTTCCAATGGACGGGTCGGAGAGTCGGACCTCAACAAAATAGACCTTCTCAAGAAGCTGAATGACCTCAACAAGAGGGGTTTCGTTGAACTCGAACCGATGGGTTCTCCAGGCGGAAACGTTAGGGTCGGTATTGACCCTCTTAAACAGGGAACCATCACGGGACACATAGGTACCTTTCTCGCCCGGGTCGAGAAGGAGATTGTTAGCCACTTGGTAATCACTGCCAGATGAGGTAACCTGAACCTTTCCCGATTCGACAACAACTTCAACGAGGGTATCACCCGGATAGGCCAGCACATTGAAAGAAGTTCCCAATACCCTGATCCGCGCGTCGCCGGCATCAATGACAAACGGACGGGAGGCATCGGGTACAACATCAAAAAACGCCTCGCCTGAAACGCTCACCTCCCTCGAGTTTCCGGAAAACTCCCGGGGATAGGTCAGTTTCGACTGGCTGTTCAAGGTTACAACGGTACCATCGGGAAGGATCACCTGATCGAGGACCTGACGTTGGCCCGACCTCACCTCGGTATAAACCGAAGGCTGATGGTTTCTGAAACCCAGGTAATAACCGGCTAGGCCCAAAGACAACGCAATCAACAGGGAGGCAGCAACCTTGAGTAATCTGCCTGCAAAAATTCCCGGTCTGGATTCCGGCTTTAAGGAAACCACCTTTGCCGACTCTTCCAGTCTCCGTTCAAGACCTGACCAGGCTTCTGAAGTGTTGTACCTCTTCTGTCCCAGCCAAAGTCCTGCCCTTTCAAATGTGCGGCGCGATTCATTCAGTACGGCCATATTGTCGCCCGACTGGCCAGCCCAGGCTTCAAGTTCCTGCCGTTCCTGATCATTAGCCTCACCGGTGAGGTATTTGGCTATCAGCTCGTCTATCGGATTCCCTATGTCGCTTTTTGTTTCCATTGTATTGGTATGACAGCTTGCCGGTTAAAAACCCTTATTGCCTGATGAATTATTTTTTAAAAAACAGGTAAAACATGAAAATCCTTTTGCACTTTTCCCTCAGAAACCGAATTGCCAATCCCATTTGAGCTTCCACGGTTTTGACGGAAATCTGCAGTCGATTGGCAATTTCCTGGTACTTTAGCCCCTCCTGGCGACTAAGCAAAAATATCTCCCGTCGCTTATCGGGAAGTGCGGCGATCGCCGATGATATGGCCTTTGATTTTTCCTCTTCCAGGAAATAATCCTCCTCAGCCGCATCTTCGATGATGGCATCCCTGATTTTCTTTGCGTGGTTTTGCCTGACCTTCTCATGCATAATCAAATTAATGCACTGGTTACGCACCGATCGGAACAAATAACTGCGCAAAGAGGTCGAAACGACCACAGTTTCCCTCTTCTCCCATATCCGCACGAAGAGATCCTGGACCACCTCCTCCGACTGGTCATGATCTCCCAGAAAATGCGATGCATAATGGCACAGGGAAGGATAGAAGGCCTCAAAAATATCTTTCAGTGCATCCTTGTCACTGTTTCTGAGCCGCATAAGTATGTCCTTCTCGTCGAATTTTCCCATGGGCAGGAAATTACAAATGGTTTGAACCTGAGTATAAATGTATGAAAAATGTGAATGAAGCCTCAGACTGAAAGGAGGAAAAGCCGGAATGACCGGGAATGACCGGTGTCGGGCAATCCCTTCATTGAGCGAGGGCAAAAAATAATGTTATGCACTTCAGAATTCTGAAATAATTATTAGTTTTGCAACGCTTCAGACGCCCGGGTGGCGGAACTGGTAGACGCGCTGGACTCAAAATCCAGTGTTAGCAATAACGTGCGGGTTCGAGTCCCGCCCCGGGCACAAAAAAATCCGGATATCTGATAATCAGATATCCGGATTTTTTCTTTCTACTGAAAGATCATGGGGACAAACTCCGACAGGTAAACCCTCCAGTTGGTCCAGGTGTGGCCACCCTCACTTTCCCTATAGACATAAGGCATGTTCATCTTGTCAAGCTTCGCCCTGAAATCGGAAACATGTTTGTACAGAAAATCTGTTTTACCGATGGCAATCCAGTAGAGTTTGTAACCGTTCTCCATCTGTTTTTGCAATGTTTCATCGAAGTTTTCATATACTTTCGACTGAACTCTTGCATCAGGCATGATGGCAGGCGAGAAAAGTCCGATATAATCGAATGTTTCCGGATAGAATCTGGAAATATGCAATGAATGGTAACCTCCCATGGAGAGACCAGCGATGGCCCGACCTTTCTTTTCAGGAATGGTTCGGTATTGCTCATCCACAAACCGGATCACATCGATAAAGTTCTGTTCCATGGTACCGTCCATGGTGTTGGGCAACTGCATTGTTGGCTTATAAAAACCTAAAGCTGATTCACCAGGGGCTGCTTCCTGGGCAACGTTTCCGTTAGTCATAACAACAATCATGGGTTTGGCTTTACCCTTTGCGATCAGGTTATCCAGGATCTGGGATGTCCTTCCAAGGGCAATCCAGGCCTCTTCATCACCACCCATGCCATGCAGAAGATATAAAACAGGGTACTTTTCCTTTCCGCTTTCGTATCCCGGAGGGGTATAAATGGTTATGCGCCGTGTTTTGTTTAGTCCGGGCGATTCATACCAGCGACGGGTGACCGTGCCATGGGGAACATTATTCACACTATAGAGGTCTCCTTTGCCACCCTTGGTGATAAACACATTGGTCACCGATGCCACATCCCTGATCAGGTAGACGTTATTGGGATCAGTGCTCCGAAGACCATCCACAGAAAATGAATAGCCAAATAAATCAGATTCAAGAGGTTGGGTTGTGTACGACCACAGACCATTTTCGTCTTTGGTCATCAACACCGAGCCCGGTGTCCAGCCCTCGCCCGCCATCCAGTCGCCCATCAACTTCACCTCAGTGGCTCCGGGAGCCATAAAGCGGAAAGTAACCCGATTATCTTCATGTACTTCGGGCGATACAATGTTCTGTCCGCCAAACAATGCTTGCTGTCCGAAGGATGCCAGGACTGAGATTAATAAGATGGTCAATGTTATAAAGTGTCTCTTTATCATAGTTAAAGGATTTTTATTCAATATATAGGTATCGGATTCCCCGCCAAATTACGAAAATATGAAAACTGAAAGAATCCACAGAGGAATACGGTCCAATTAATCGTATCACCAATCAACAAGAGAAGTCAATTATTTATTCGTTGGGTAATTCGGGGGATTCATTCAATAAAATCATTTGCTCATAAATAAATTACAATAATTCTAAATTAACCATTATTTTTATTTGCTCATCTTAATCTAAATCAGTAACTTTAATATCCCAATAAATAAGTCGGGACAAATGAAACCACTGAACCCAAGATATCGGTCTGTTATCCCATCTCTGCTTGTAAATTTATCGTTACTCTCCAATGAATTCACTATGCAAAGTTTTGATCCTTGAGAGTTTTCCGCTTTTCAGCCGTGGAATCCGGCTAATGCTGGAGCATGATAAAGAATTCGACGTCATTGGCGAAGCCAATGGAATTGAAGACTTTAAGTTTTCACTTAGCACAACCAATCCGGATCTTGTCGTGATGGACGCCTATCATTGCGAACAAGGCGGCACCCCGATTTTGAAAAAAGCCGTCAAATGGCTGAAAAAAATCCCTGTATTCATCATTGCCCGACCCGATTTTTCAGTTTGGTTTCAGGACTACCTTCGATTGGGAGTTAAGGGAATTGTTCTGAACAATGCCTCACCTGAGGAGTTGATGAAAGCCATGAAAAAAGTCTGCAGCGGAGTAGAACAATATCCCTCCCAGTATCTGGATGGTGATGATGAAATGGTTCCTCTGTCCAGCTCCGACCTGGAGGTTATTGCCGGAAAGAGATCACTGACCGACCGGGAATTCCTGATATTGCACCATATCAGCCAGGGAATGTCATACAAACAGATTGGCCGGAAGTTATACATCAGCCCCCGAACCGTCGAATCACACAAAAGAAACATCCTGTCAAAACTTGGACTTAAGACCACTACCGAGCTTATCAAATACTCGATGCAAAACAACATCAATTAACAGCCCCTCCAAAATTGCGTCTACTTTACTTCTTTATACGCCCGGAATGAGATAATCCGGAAGGTACATGTGAATTTGCAATCATCAAAAAATAGGTAAAATCACGGATGGATTTATGGCTTTAAAAAGTCGTAAATTCATATAAGAATTAAGTCGCATTGAGTACGTTTTTGATTAAGCCTTTTCCTGTTTGTCACCCCACTTCCAGGAAAAAACAAACCAGTCGCAGAGCAGAAGAATTTTGCAGCGCTCCTTACCAATGGAGGCGTTTCATGAAGGTGATTCCGTGATGTACGAACATCGGTCTTGATGATCCTAAACCCTGTGATCATGAAAAAGAGTACCTATTGGTTCAAAGGGATATGTTTTATGTTATTCCTTTGCGGAGCGCTTCTGATTGGCCTGAATGGCCATGCACAATCCATTTACAAAAGAGGAGCCGTCCCGGTGATGGAACCGATTATCGGTTTTGCCATCGACGGTGATGCCTTTGCCATGACCTGCCCTGATGAAGGATCAGAACCTAACATGCGTGGGGACTGGTTCTATAATGCCGATTATCCCAACCCGCTTTACAGTTTGCTGGACCAAAACGGTGAACCCTGGCCCAGAATTGTGGATGCCAACATGTCGACCTTCTATCTGGATGTGTTCAGAAAGGATGGGATCAATGACCCTTCCGTTTTTGACGGCAGCAACAAGATCTTTGACCACCCGGCTACCTATCTGGTGAAGGCAGGGACTGTCCCCCCAAAGGATGATGTCCAGAGGGCTGCAGCCCATTTTACTTATGGCAATCCTGATGGTGTGGGAAAAGACAAGCTTACAGGTGTAACTTTTCCCGGAGACGAACATGACCTGTGGTGTATCTTTGCTGCCGACCGCTGGAAGACCAATGGCGACAGCTACATCGACTTCGAATTCAACCAGGCAACCATCACTTTCGATGAAGCCACCGGAACCTTCGTTTCCGCAGCAGGACCTCTTGACAAGAATGATCCTTTCTATCTCACCCATCCATATACCAAAGGCAGAACCCCTGGAGACGTATTGATCACCATTGAATTCGGAAATGGCGGTGGAATAGCAGAAGTCGTGGTGGATACGTGGGGACAAGATGCCAAAGGGAACTGGACCTGGATGAGGAAACAACTTGCCGACTTCCCGGCAAACTCCATTTTCTGTACCAACAACCTCGCACCGACTGCAGCACCCTGGCAAGTATATGACAATGGTATGAATTATACCAAAAACCAGTTTGCCGAAGGGGCCATCAACCTGACCCAAATTTTGGGCTACAACCCTTGCTACAGCATTGCAACCGTATGGTGCAGGACCAAAAGCTCGGATTCACCAAGTGCCACATTAAAAGACCTGGCAGGACCACCGGCCCAGTTAAATATTGAATCTGAACCACCGATGGCCATTTGCCCCGATGATCTGCAATTCAGTTGCATGGAACCGGATGCCATCCTGACAGCCATCAATACATGGAGAACAGGATTCATGGCTGATCCCGAACATGGTGTCCCCTTTATTGATGAAGGTGATCCTGACGTCGAAGGAGATGAAACGGAATATTTCCTTGAAGAACTCACGTTTGACCCACCTCTTGCTTCCATTGACGAAGCATACGTCTGTGCCGGAGGAACTATTACGGCCACATTCACCGTCACGGACTATTGCGAAAAAACCGACCAATGCATAAAATTCATAACGATTGATTACCCACACGATCTGACCATTGATGAATGTCCGGGTGACCCGAACCTGGATGGCTGCAGTACCGACGTCGAAATCGAAGCAGCCTGGGATGCATGGATTGCAGGATTGATGGCTATGGAAGGACATGCCACTTGTTTACCCGGAAACGTGGTATTTGATCCACCGCTCGAAGAGCTGGAAATGCCACTCCAATGCGTTACCACCAATCAGGTTGTTTCAGTTACCGCAACCGTTGAAAATATGTGCGACGATGCATCCGTAACCTGCACTTTCACGGTTCAGGCATATACCGAAGACCTGACCATTGATGCATGCCCGGGAGACCCGAACCTGGATGGATGTAGCGACAACGTTCAAATAGAAGCAGCATGGGACGAATGGATTGAAGGATTATTGGCCATTGAAGGTCATGGCACTTGTCCTCCCGGAGCAGTCACCTTTGACCCTCCGCTGGATGATCTTGAAATGCCAGCACACTGCGCCGATCACCAACAACAGGTTTCAGTTACGGCAACCGTCGCCAATCATTGCGAATCAGCATCCGTTACTTGCACCTTCACTGTTGCAGCCTATGTCGATGACCTCACCATTGATGCTTGTCCGGGTGATCCATATCTTGGCGGATGCAGTACCGATGCTGAAATACAAACTGCCTGGGACGAATGGATTGCAGGATTATTGGCCATCGAAGGACATGGTACTTGTCCTCCCGGAGAGGTCACTTTTGATCCTCCGCTGGATGATCTCTTAATGCCAAGCCAATGTGCTACAGCCCAGCAGGTAGTAACCGTTACTGCCACTGTTGCCAATCTGTGCGACGAAGAATCAGTTACCTGTACATTCACGGTTGATCCATATACCACCCCGGTAACTGCATTCTGTTCCGACGGACCGATCCTTGAAACCTGTCTGTCGGCGACCGATATTGATGTATTCTTTAACGCATGGAAAGAAGGCTTTTACCATGAAGGAGGTTGCGAACCGGTAACCGACAACATGGACGAACTGATGGCACTCGACTGGAGGGATTTCTTCAACGAAAACGATGGAGGAACGGTATACTTTACCTACTATGCCTATGACCACTGCACCAGGGATGAAGTAACCTGTTCATTTACTGTACCTGATTGTCCGGATGGTTGCACACTCACCCAGGGTTACTGGAAAACCCATGGCGATCCGGCCACTTCCAAATATGATCCCGTTTGGGATAACATTGGTCCTTCAACCATGTTCTATCTGAGCGGACAAACCTACATGGAAGTCATGTGGACCGAAACAGCCGACAACGCATACTATATTCTCGCTTCGCAATTTATTGCTGCCACACTGAATGTTTACGCTGGAGCCAGCCCGACACCTGTTGCTACAGAACTGGCCGATGCAGCCGTATTATTCAGCATGTACACACCGGCACAAATTCTAGGATTGCCGGGATCCAGTTTACTGAGACAGCAGTTTATCGCGTTGGCGCTGCAACTTGACCTCTATAACAGGGGATTGCTTGGAGTTGTACACTGCGATTCAATGGAAGCAAACATGTATGTTTTGGTACTTCCTTCTTCCGGTGAAACGGGAGGATTGGAAGCCACTGACCTGAAGGTATACCCGAATCCGTTCAGCACAACGGTACATTTTGAATTCGTTTCAGGCAAGACTGCAGAAGCCAGGCTTGAAATATTCAATGTGACCGGACAAAAAATTGCCACGTTATTGGAACGCAGAGTTGAAAAGGGAGTCCTGAACCGGATTGAATACAAACCAGTGATGACACCCGGAGTACTCATTTACAGACTGAGCCTGGACAATGAAATCAGCCAGGGCACTCTGATATACAATAAATAAAGCATAAACTAGATCTGTTGGTTTACCAGGCAAAAGGAGGGTAAGGAGCAGTAATTCAACAGTCCCGTGAAGCCGCACCTGATTCAGGAGCGGCTTCTGTTTTATCCGAGGTGTTCAAAAATTATAACACTGCCTCTTTGAACCTGGCTTAGGTTATGACCAGACTCGGTATTTAATCATATTTACGCCGTATCTACTGCGGTTCTTGTCTATTTCAACTTATACAAGTAATGCAAAAGATACGCAGAAGATATGCAAAAATACCCTATTTGGTTCGAATGGGGACCAAACCCGAAACAGGGTATCCAGGTAATAAAAAGATTAGGAATAATAATGTTTTAGGTAAATAATCCTTATTTTCAATTAATTATATCAAAAAATAGCTAGATAAAGGATACCGGAGATGTTGGAATGTCAAAAGTGCTTTTGGAACATCAAAAAAATCGTAAATGGCAAAAAAAATAAATTTCAAATGATCAAAAAATACGGGATTTTACGGATGGATTTTATCGAATAATCGTCCTAACTTTCTTTTCGTATTTATCAAGTCGCTTTGTTATATACAAGTCGTTTTTGCCAAGCTTTTTCCTGATTGTTAGCCCCGCTTCCAGGAAAACAACAAACCAGTCGTTGACTACAGAAGTACAGCCAGCTCCTTACCGGGAGGCTTTGTGAGGGTGATTCGAGGATATATGCAACACAAAAATTGCTTAATGATCCTAAATCACGTGATCATGAAAAAGAACTACACCGCTTCTTTTATGAAACTATGGCGCATTTTTCTAACCATCATGTTTCTGACTCTTTGTTGTGGCTATTGGGCCAATGCACAATCAATCGACAAACTTGAACAGCTGGCCAACGGTCCTCTTAAAACAGCTCTGGATGCCGGATACACCTGTGATGGTGATGATTGGGTGACCGGTAATGTCAATGCCGCCAAAGCACATTTTGCCTGCGGCATGACCATCCCCTACCGAATGTCAATCAGTGGGTTAGTCTCAGGGAACTCTTATCAGGTTGTCATTGGTTACGACACAAAGAAAAGTGGCAAACATGCCATTGATTTTTTAACCGCTTTTGACAGACCAACAAGACATGAGGAAATTTTTGGGCATGAACCTTCCACTATTGACCCCCTCATAGGTCTTTTGCCTGCAGGTACATCTTACAATGATTATCCACTTCCAGCGCCAACGGCAAACATGTACGTTGATGCAACAGGAATGTTTGGTCCGATTGAAGGATTTAACCAGACAGTTACCGATAACTGGAGTTATTTCAGAATTTACAATGGGGCAACGATAGGTGATGGGCTTGTTTACCAAGGTACAGATCCAGCCTTGACTACCGCATCTGATTATTTAGTAGTCAATTTCACGGTTAATCCAGGACAATCAAGGGTTGTTCTTGCCTGGGGAGGAAACATTGCTTGCTCTGAACTTTGGGGTGAAGGAATGTCAGCAGAAGCCATTCCCGGCAGTCCATACCATATGTTTGTTCATGATTGCACCAATCTGTCTGGTTGCGGAAACAAGGAAGTACAGTTAGCTGCCTCTGCCATTTACCCATGCAATATGACCTGTACAATTACTCCGACACATGTCGATTGCTTTGGCTGGGCCACTGGAAGTGCTACGGTTACTCCCGAAAACGGTGCTGAACCTTTCACATATTTGTGGAGCAACGGACAAAAGACACAAACCATTACGGGGTTAATCGCCGGAACTTATTCCGTGACAGTAACAGATTCAAAGGGTTGTACAAGTTATTGTGAAACGATAATCGAAGAACCACCTTATGTTCCAATAAACCTGAATTGTGGTGAGGATACAAACGTAGATCCATGTATTGCCACCCAAGATCTGACAACAGCTTTCAATGACTGGTTGGCAGATTTTACGGTTTCAGGAGGAACACAGCCTTTAACCATTGTTTATACCGTTAACGGATCAACGGTAGCAAGTTTGGACGGTGTTCAAGCACCCGATGTATGTGGAGGCTCAGTCGTTGTTTCAATCGACGTAACTGATGCATGTGAACTTCATGCAAGTTGTCAGGGGACATTTACAGTGCCGGCTCCCGATGCAATCGTGCACAACTTCCCGGACGACATGACTGCAGGTGACTGTCTCAGCCAGGATGCAATCGACGAAGCTTTTGCCGATTGGCTCGCCTTGGCAACCGTAAGCGGTGGGTGCGACCCGAACCTTGATTACGGACAGCCCGTGGCTCCCGATGCCTGCGGTGGTGAAGTAACCGTAAACTTCGAGATCACTGACTACTGCCTCGTTGATCCAATCACAGGCAGCGCTACATTTACAGTGCCCGCTCCCGATGCAATCGTGCACAACTTCCCTGAAGACATGACTGCAGGGGACTGTCTCAGCCAGGATGCAATCAATGATGCATTTGACGCCTGGCTCGATGAAGCCACCGTCAGCGGCGGTTGTGACCCGAACCTCGATTACGGACAGCCCGTGGCTCCCGATGCCTGCGGTGGTGAAGTAACCGTATACTTCGAGATCACTGACTACTGCCTCGATGAACCAATATTAGGCAGCGCAACATTTACCGTTCCCGCACCGGATGCAATCGTCCACAACTTCCCTGAAGACATGACTG
>DIFU01000076.1 GCA_002419285.1 Prolixibacteraceae bacterium UBA5740
TTTTAATTGGACACTAAATTGATCAGTCGAATAGTGATTTTTGCAATACCAAACTCCCATCAACGCCTGACCAACTTTTGACCGTGCCCATATCTTCTGCATATGTTCCACGTATGTTACGAATCGCTTTATTCAGGATAAATTGAAATGATACGCTGATTTCATGGAAATGGTCAGACGTTGGTCGGGACTTGATCCAGTTCAACGAAATATCCATTTGCCTGGTATGGCTTGATTACGATTGGTTTGATCATCAATTATGAAGAATGCCGAGAAGAAATAACCAATTGTGCCCTGACAATGAATGGTCAGAGTGAGTTAAGGTTACGCTGGAATATTTCATCCATCCGTGTATAGAAATCCTCATTTGTCCCGATCGTTTTGACCACGATCTTCCCCTCATTGTCAATGATTATCTTGGTGGGAAAACCCTGAACTCCAAACTTATCGGGAACTACATCATCTTCTGCAAAAAGATGGATGCCTCCAATATCAAGTTTGTCAATGGTTGTTTGCCAAACCTTTATGTCATCGCGGCATCCGATATGGATGAATTCGACCTTGTCATGATATTTTTCCTGGTATTCCTTCAACTTGGGAAAATCCTTTATGCAATACCCGCACCAGCTTCCCCAGAAGTCGAGCACCACATATTTCCCCTTAAAATTGTCTGATGAAATTTTTTCCCCAATTTCATTCGGCAGGCTGAATTTGGGTGCCCGTGAGCCAATGTCCGATGCCGTCAAGATTTTGGAGAGATGGATGCCAAAGAAGGAATTCTGAACATCATTGGTGAAATCCTTGAAGTATCTCGAAATTGTATCAATCGAATATCCTGCAAGTCGCTGTGCCGAAAACTCCCAATCGGGATGATCCCTGATCAAGGCAAGTTCAGTCTTTTCAATTTCAGAATTTAACCAGGTAATTTGACGGGCGATATCCCGGCTCTTGTTCTTCGTATTTTCAGTCATTTGCGACTCCCTTTGAAGCATAAGCCGGTTTATTTCCTTTTCGAGCGGGTACATTCTGGCGCTGAATGCATTTTGCTGGCTCCCTATATTATTGCCCGAAACCTGGTAATGGATACCATTGGATTCAATATTGGCCTTGACAATAACATGATCACCTGGTTGTATGAAAAATACTATGTCCTTGTTGAAGAAATCAAAGTCAACGGTTTTTTCGTTTCCTCCTTGTTTTTCGGCTTCCGATTTATGGGCCGCAGAGACGAAAGCCTTTTCGAAGTCACTACTGTTGATGCGGATTAAATGCCACATGTCGAGATTGGCTTTTATCGCGCAGTCAAAGCTCGCATTCACAGGATAGATTGTCCTGAATATTGGAATTTCCCCAAGTTTCAAAGGCAATACCTGAACATCGAGCGGAGTGCCTTCCAACCCTGTGACAGAACCCATAATGCTGAATTCCTGCGCCAATGAGGGAAGTGTAAGAAAAAGCGAGATTATGATTGAAAAGAAATACTTCATGATAGGTAAATGAATTGTTTTTCACTTTTACTTAATGCCCATTTTTTGCCTATATAATCCTATACTATGTGAACTGCTATCAATCCATTTGGTTTTTCATGCCCATAAACGGATTCCGATCACCCCAAACCAGAGGAGATAACCGGCTACAATCAGGTGCAAAAACGATAAAATGGCCGAATGCCAGTACACCCGCCTTTTCATGGGGGCACTACGTTCAGTGATGATTAAGAATACCGACCATACAGAAGCCATGGCAAAACCAATGGTTGATATCATGACTACCAGCGAGACAAAGCTGACCGTACCCAGCAATTTAAGGGAATTGCCCCAGATAAGCATCATCAGAATGATGGCCAGAATGAACAGGTTTGCCAGCAATGGCCACAGACGCACCCGTATATTGGCCTTTCCCTTGATTTTGCCTCTCCGCCAGCGGATTGGCCAGACCAGTCCGTATAGGATGGAAGTAAGCATCAGAAACAGCCACAATGCTCCCAGGATTAACGGTCCATAAGCCTGAACCATAGAGATGCGTTTAAGAACCAGATCACCTGCATGAATGACTTCTCCGGCTAAAGGATCGGTGGCCTGAACCATGCTGATCAGTCCGGTTTTGGCTGATTTGAAACGATGTCCTTCAGCAGGCAGGTACTTGATGCTTTCCCCTCCCGGTAACCCATTTCTAAACAAGGTGTCTTCCTTGTGCCAGATGCGTTGTACATTCATGATGCGCTCCAAAAAGTAGAATATCTGCATTCTTGGATTGATTGATCTGTAAAAGCCTGATATTGCTGTATGCCCATCCGATAATTCCGAATCAGTGGAAATCTCTTTTGCTTGAAAATCCCTGGTTTGAAAATCACGAACCAGTTTGGTTATTCGGTTTAGCGCATCCCTGCTCCCTGAATTGATCATGATGGCATGCCCCGCGCCATGTTCAGGCAGATAAGAAAAGGTGGTGAGTCCTCCATCCACGCCACCATCGTGACCCCTGTAGACAAAGCTTTTGTGGGGCATCGAATAATTATGTAAGCCATAACCAATTTCCAGTCCGGCCTGTGCACCCGTTGTGGTTAAGGTGGTTTCCATGCGTTTCAGCGACGCGTGGCTGATCAACTGGACACTGTCAACCATGCCCCGGTGAATGAAGAACTCAAGCATTTTGGCCATATCGCGGGGTGAGGCGTTGATCGAACCCGCAGGACGCATAAGGATATGCCAGTAATCGACCGTTTTCCCATTATTATAGAGTGATGCCCCAAGCGTTTTATATGCTTCGGAAGCAAAATAGGTCATGTTTTCCATCTTCATGGGATCGAAGAAGGTGCTTTGGACATATTCTTCAAAGGGTTGGCCGGTGATCTTCCCGACGATATATGCCGCGACAGGAGGCCCTGAATTACAATAGGCCATGCGTGTACCTGGTATCCACCTGGATGTTCTCGAATGGGGGTGAAAATCCAGTCCTTCCTTTAATGTTACAGGAGTCGGATCGCTGTGGGCAAATTCAGTTAAATGTAAATCACTCCATCCGGTGGTATGTTCGAGCAGGTGTTCCACAAGTATCGGGTTGGTATCTTCCCAACGATTTGTAAACTCAATTTCAGGAGCCAGATCACGAACCTTGTCCTGCAGGCTTAAACGTCCCTCTTCCTGCAGCTTCAGTACAGCCAGGGCCACATACATTTTCGATACCGAACCAATCCGAAACATGGTATTCTCATTGGCATCCACATCCTTTTCGACATTGGCCTTCCCCAGTCCGGCGATCCATACAGGGCCTTCCTTGTTGACCAGGGCCACGCCCACGGCAGGTGTTTCTGTCTCTTTCAGTACCTTTTCGATGGCAGTTTTAAGTTCCTCAATGGTTTGGGGAGGGGTGGTTTCTTCCTTTGTCTGGGCATGAGCTTGCCCTGAGAATAGAAATGCCAGCGTCAGAATCATCGTCATGCAGATTCCCGGCGATAATTTGAGATTCTTCATAATTCAACAGTTTGATTGTTTGGAATGTGTTGCCTATCCGTGGAAAATAAGATTCCCTGACCTGAACTTATTCTTTCAAGTTACGACAAATTATAAGATGAATCCAAACTCATTGTGGGATAGAATCTTCCATTCCTGGTCCACATGTAAAGATGATATTGTAGCGTCGTCAGCCCAGCCGGTAGCCTTGCTGGATAAATTGAATGTGCTCTCCATGTTTTATGTGCAGGGAGGAAAGTTTGTGGCTGGTTTATTGGGAACCGGAATCGTTGAAGAACTGGGCCGTGATAAGCCCTATATAAGCAATGTGCTTAAACAGCCTCTCATCATTTTTTAATAAATTTTTTAGGAATTTGAAAATAGTGACGAAATTGAGCTTTTTATTCAAGGGGGTTCATCAAGGCTTTTGGAACTGAAGGTTTTGGAACTGATAGGCAGTATTAACCAAACCGGTTTTTAGCGTTTAAAAAAAAAGGATAAAATTGAAAAGACTTAAAACAAATATTTACAAAATGAAGACAACCCTATTCCTCATTTTAGCAATCATTGCTTTTGGTTGCAATACAAATCAAAGGCAGGCAGGCAGTAGTGAAAAATCGGATTATTACACGGAAAAATATCGCCCGCAATTTCATTTTTCTCCAGAGGCGAACTGGATGAACGACCCTAACGGAATGGTTTTTTACGATGGTGAGTATCATTTGTTTTACCAGCATTACCCCGATAGCACAGTTTGGGGGCCGATGCACTGGGGCCATGCAGTCAGCAAAGATCTGGTCCATTGGGAGCATATGCCAATTGCCTTATATCCCGATAGTTTAGGTATGATCTTTTCGGGAAGTGCGGTCGTCGACTGGCAGAATACCTCGGGATTTGGAACCACCGGGAATCCGCCGTTGGTTTCTGTTTATACCATCCATAACATGGAACAGGAACAGGCCGGGCAAAACGATTTTCAATCACAGGGAATTGCTTATAGCATTGACAAGGGCAGAACCTGGGAAAAATATGAGCATAACCCGGTACTTCCAAATCAGGGAATCCGTGATTTTCGCGACCCTAAAGTTCTTTGGCACGAAAACAGCCAGAAGTGGATCATGGTCCTTGCTGTTCAGGATCATATAGAATTTTACTCGTCGCCCAACCTAAAAGACTGGACATTTACCGGTAACTTTGGAAAAGAATTGGGTGCACATGGGGGCGTCTGGGAATGTCCTGATTTGTTTCAGCTGGAAGTAAACGGAACTGGTGAAAAGCAATGGGTGCTTTTGGTCAGCATCAATCCGGGAGGGCCAAACGGCGGGTCGGCAACCCAATATTTTGTGGGCGATTTCGATGGCAGTACCTTCAGTACAAATCAAACCGTAACCCAATGGGTAGATTATGGCCGTGACAACTATGCCGGTGTTACCTGGTCGGACATTCCGGAAACGGATGGCCGGCGTCTTTTTATTGGTTGGATGAGCAACTGGAATTATGCAAACGTTGTGCCAACAGAAAAGTGGCGCAGTGCCGCAACTTTACCCAGGGAATTAAATTTGCTGAAAATTGGAGATGAATACCTGCTGTCATCATTACCGGTAACCGAATTGGCTATACTTAGAGGAGAAAAGGTTGAATTGCCTTCTCAGATGATCTCCGGAAATGTTAAAGTTGACATCAAAAATACCCCGGTAAATCGCTCGGAAATGACATTCAGGTTTCAACTAAAGAATGATTCTCAATTTGGTGTTTCTGAAGAACTTGGCATCAAGTTGGGCAATGATAAAGGTGAAACTTTTATCATTGGATATTCACCAGGTAATGCAACTTTTTTTACCGATCGCACACATGCTGGTCAAAATTCTTTCTCCGATAGCTTTGCAAGCAGGTCAAATGCAAAATATGAATTGCAAAATTCGATGGAGGTAAGGATTTTTGTTGATGATGCTTCGGTAGAAGTGTTTGTCGACAACGG
>DIFU01000091.1 GCA_002419285.1 Prolixibacteraceae bacterium UBA5740
ATCAATCTAAATGGACTCATTAACTTCTCACGTTAGCATTCGAAAGTTTAAGAATGAACCGGTTCCCGAAGAACTGATTTCACAATTGTTAATCTCAGGAATCAGGGCTTCTACTACTGGCAATATGCAATGGTATAGTATTATAGTTACTTCCGAACCTGTTTTGAAAGCTGAATTGGCAAAATTGCATTACAACCAAAGTGCTGCTGTAACAGCGCCTGTTATTATTACATTTTGTGCTGATATATACCGGTTTAGTCAATGGTGTGTTATCAACAATGCTAAACCGGGCTATGACAATTTTATCTCGTTCTTTAATGCTGCTGTTGATGCGATTCTGGTAGCGCAGAATTTTTGCATTGCTGCCGAAAATGCAGGCCTTGGGATTTGCTATTTAGGCACTGTTACATACAATGCCGCTGATATCGTAAAACTGTTGGTTCTTCCCGAAATGGTGGTTCCTGTGGCTTCTGTTGCTTTAGGGTGGCCTGTAAACATCCCTGAGTTGACTGATCGCTTGCCTTTGGACGTGGTAATTCACAATAACCGATACAAAGTATACACATCCGAGGAAATAAGTAAGGCTTATAAGGAAAAGGAAAACCTTGATTCATCCAGGAATTTTGTTCGTGAGAACAATAAGGAAAGACTTGCGCAGGTATTTACTGATATTCGTTACAATAAAAAGGATAATGAATATTTCTCTGCCCGGTTCCTTGATGCCATTCGCTCACAAGGATTTGACATTTAGCCTAGATTCGATCCCTTTTCTTTATCAGTTTATAAAAATAATACCTTACCGGATGGGTATATTTTAATTGTTTCCAGGGTCTGCTGCTATGGGGTAGATGTACCACTGGCAATCTCCTGATCAAATAGTTTTTGAAGCCTGATTTTCTGGATTGTCTGCTGATATAGATATCAAACCAATCCTTCTTTTGGGATAACTCGCTGAAATCATACCCCTTCATAAATTCACTGGTCAAAAGAGTACAACAAAAGCTCAGACTTCGGCGTGTTTCTGCGATCCCTTTATTCAGTTTCTTTTCACTCCCATAAGGGAAATTATACTGGCCATTTACGTCGGTAGTAATGGATCCTATCAAACCTGGTTTTGTTAATCTTCGGCTCAGTTTCAATAATTCCTCTATAGTGTCTTTTTGGATAATTACATCCGACTCAATGATGATAAGCGGCACGGAAGCTTCCATTGCTATTTTTCTGGCAAGTTTCAGGACCGTTTTATAATTTGGTGAAGGATTGGTTGTGACATCCTCAAGATGGACCAATTGATATCCAAGGATGGGCTGGTTCTCTTCCAGGTATGATTTTGTCTCTTTTTTGCTGTAATCGTTATATATAATATACTCAAAATTGCCCTTTGCCTGGCTCACTGCTTTAATAGTGAGCTTTACAGTGTCAAGGGAATCTTTAACCGGCGTAATAACGATGGCTTCAGTTTTCAATTTTGTAATTTCTGTTAAATTATTCATTATGCGTTGCGGTTAAAGTCACGTGAGTAGGCCTGTGCAGTTGGCATGATCAAAATATCATCAATATTGACATGTGGTGGTCTTGAAATTACAAACAGGATGGTTTCCGCAATATCCTCAGCCATGAGAGGATTGAATCCCTTGTATACATCCCCTGCTTTTTCGGTATCCCCCTTGAAGCGTACAGTTGAAAACTCAGTGTTTACTGCCCCTGGGGCAACTGAGCTAACTTTAATTCCATGCTGAAGCATTTCAAGTCTCATGGCCTTGGTGAGAGACTGTACCGCATGTTTGGTAGCACAGTAAACATTGCCCATGGGATAGGTTTCCTTGCCTGCGATGGATGATATATTAATAATATGTCCCGCTCGTTTTTCGATCATGAGGGGAGCGATCATTCTGGTTATATAGAGCAATCCTTTTATATTGGTATCGATCATTCTTTCCCAGTCATCGATATCCCCATTCTGGACCGGATTCAGTCCAACAGCCAGGCCTGCATTATTGACAAGCACATCGATGGCTCTGAAATCTTTTGGTATTGAATTTACAGCTTCTTCTACAGCATTCTTATCACGGATATCGAATGACAGGCATACTATTTCCGTATGGTGCAGATTCTCCAGTTCTTTGCCAATTGCCGACAAACGATCTGCCCTTCGGCCTGTCAGTATCAGTCGGTAGCCATTGGCAGCAAGTAAAGCTGCCGTTGCCTTTCCTATTCCTGATGTAGCCCCTGTAATCAGTACTGTTTTTGCCATTTTTGATGCTTTGGATAAGAGCAACGAATTTAAAAAAAAAGTTTGGTGTGATGGTTTATTCTGCTACTTAATTACCTTTGCTGTTCCAACGACTAAAAATTATCCCATGCAGGAAAAAGTCCAATCCCCCAAAAAATTGACCATTGATTCGATTCCTGAACCTGATAATCTGGAAGATGTTGTTTATTCATTGATGGTTAATCCCAATTTATCAACGATTAACTATTTCAATGATTTCAGTGAAGATGTCATCACACCTGAGAGTCTGGAAAGTGATAACCCGGATGAGAGCGGCATATTTGAGCTGGAGGCTACAGGGCAATCACTGGCCATAACCACACATGCAATTCATCATCATCTCGAAGATGATCCTAAGACCGCAACCGAGATTCTTGTTTCCAGGGCCGCACGTAAAATGTTGTGTTTTGGTGCACAGCCCGTTGCCGTGAGTGCTTTTCTGTATCATATAGACTTTGCTGATCCCAACGGACATTCAATTGCAAAAGGAGCCAAGCAGGGTCTTGAGAATGCATGTAGTCACTTTCACCTGAAGATTACTGACCGAAAGATAAGATTTGATCATTTTAAGGGACATGGACCAGTTCCGCCCACCATCATTATCAGTATGATGGGTTTTAT
>DIFU01000046.1 GCA_002419285.1 Prolixibacteraceae bacterium UBA5740
AATTCTATCGTGTAGGTAAAAGAGTCGGCGCGGTACCAACCAATGTTGTATTCAATGGGCAAGCCGTTGACATCTCTTACGGCTCTTTTCCGGATCAGAATCGGATCGCCGGTTTCAATTTCCAGTTTCGAGGCGATAAAATCGTTGGCGGGTGCGGCACTGATCTCTTCCCGGGAGGTCTTGACAACAATGTCATAGTCAGTTCTTAAAATCTCGTACAAAGGCCTATTGAAGTTTTCTGTGCCATTTAGCGGAATTGCCGGGTTAAATTCAGAAATAAAATAAACAAATGGAAAATTCACTTTTCCTCTCAACCGTGCAAGCTGGAGTATCTTAACCGTATCGTGGATCTCAAAAAATGCCCTTGCTTCTTTACTTGGGAGTTGTTTGCTGATATGCAATTCAAAATTCTCTATCTCCAGACCCAAGATTTTCATTTCCTGTGAGAAACTGAGCCATTTAGACCCTTCGCTGGAAATGTTTTTTTCGGCCACGGTCGTGCCTACTCCTCTTTTTCGAATCAACAACCCCTCGCTGACCAAGGTGTTGATTGCCTGTCGAAGGGTATTCCGGGACATTTCCAATTGTTCAGACAATTCTACTTCATTGGGAAGCATCTTACCTTCTTTGTACTCATCCTTTTCAATAAGTTCCCGCAAATACAATTCAGCTTGTTTGTGCAACGGCAGTTTCGGTGTCATTTTATTTATGGTTTTTCCCAAAGTAATATAAAAAATATAAAAAATCAAAATAATTTTGTTGCTTTTATATTCTTTTATATATTTGCATGTTCATACATATTTAATGATTGATCAAACATATGAAGGCGGGCAAAAGTAACTACGATAAGTTCCCGGCCACCTCAATAGAGGATGGCATGTTAATCACTGGCTGGAATAATATTCTGAAGGAAGTTACCCCTAATGTGAATTACCGGGCTATTTCCATTGAATGCTATAACGGAGTATATTACGAAGAGGTAAAACTTCAATTTAAGAAGATACCCCACGTGCTGTTTATTGACACAACGGAATGTTTTAAACCGGAAGAAGAGATCCTGCAGTTAACAAAAGGTTTTATCACGGAGGATGTTTTATTCGGGTACCTGGGAAATCTCTCTATCCACGATTATTTCGACGACGCAGGCCTGAATTTGGCCCGGAAAAAGATTGCCGCTAGTAGGGAAAAGGGAAATATCATTCTCTTCGGTCCGGGAAGTTCTCTCATCACTCATCCTGATTTACTGATCTACGCCGATATGCCACGTTGGGAAATCCAACGGCGGATGCGGAGAAAGGAAGTTACGGGGCTGGGTATTGATAACCGGGAGGAGCCATTTTCCATCCAATATAAACGGGGATATTTCAATGACTGGAACATTTTGGACAAGCATAAAAAGAAATTGTATGGCAAGGTGGATTACTGGCTGGACACAACCAAAAAAGAACCAAAACTGATCGACAAAAAAACATTTTTTGCCGGTATCGAGAAAACGGCAAGGAAACCTTTCCGGGTGGTTCCCTTTTTCGATCCTGCTCCCTGGGGCGGCCAATGGATGAAAGATGTATGCGATCTGGACGGTTCCGTTCAAAACTATGGTTGGTGCTTTGATTGTGTACCGGAAGAGAACAGCTTGCTGTTTGATATCGGTGGAATCCTGTTTGAAATGCCGTCGGTCAACCTTGTCTACCTGAAAAGCAGAGAGATCCTGGGTGATCCGGTTGAATCACGATTTGGCGATAATTTCCCTATCCGTTTTGATTTGCTCGACACGATGGGTGGTGGTAACCTGAGTCTTCAGGTACATCCAACGCTTCAGTATGCAAGAGATAGTTTTGGGCTACCCTATACACAGGATGAAAGCTATTATTTGGTAGACGCAGAAGAAGATGCTGTAGTTTACCTGGGTTTGAAGTCGGGCATTGATCGTCACGAGATGATTGCCGACCTTGAAAAAGCGAACCAAAACCCCGGTGAAATCTTCGATGAGAAGAAATATGTGAACATATTACCCGCCAGGAAGCACGACCATTTTCTGATTCCCGCAGGAACCATCCATTGTTCAGGGAAGAATTCAGTAGTTCTGGAAATTAGTGCTACGCCCAATCTCTTTACTTTCAAGTTATGGGACTGGAACAGGCTCGGCCTGGATGGAAAGCCGCGCCCCATCAACCTGGAGCGCGGGAAAGAGGTCATTCGTTGGGATCGTGATACAGACTATGTTTCGAAGGAGCTTGCAAATCAGTTCCAACCGGTAGGTCAGGGCGATGGATGGAAAGAAGAAAGAACCGGTCTTCACAGGAACGAGTTTATCGAAACACGAAGACATACTTTTTCTAAAACCATTCGCCACGTTACCGGCAATTCTGTCAACGTGTTGACCCTGCTGGAGGGGAAAGAAGTGATCGTGGAGAGTCCGGACAAAGCATTTGAACCCTTCATCGTACACTATGCTGAAGCTTTCATCGTGCCGGCGCATGTGAACGAGTACCTCATCACCCCGCATGGAGAATCCGGCGGCAAGGAGTGCATCACAATAAAGGCCAGTGTCCGCTTCTAAAACAAAATTCTACAACATGAACCAACAAAGATCACAACCTAAATGGATCCCCGTGATAGCTGTATTTTTCGGCTTCTTCATCATGGGATTTGTCGATATCGTGGGCATCGCGACCAATTACGTGAAGATTGATTTCGATCTCTCGAACTCGCTTGCCAATACACTCCCCATGATCGTTTTCCTTTGGTTTGCCCTGTTCTCGATACCGGCTGGCATTCTCATGGGTAAAATAGGCAGAAAGAAAACAGTGTTGCTTTCTCTTGCAATCACAACCTTTGCAATGATAATTCCATTTATCCATTATAATTTTGCATGGGTTCTGGTAGCTTTTGCATTGCTGGGTATCAGCAATACCATTCTGCAGGTTTCACTCAACCCGCTGGTCGCTTCAATGTTCAACAAAGAAAGGACAGCCAGCGTTTTGACAACCGGGCAGTTCATTAAATCGATCTCGTCGCTGACGGGCCCGCTCATCGTGGGATTAACCACCGAGTACCTGGATAATTGGCGGTTCACTTTCCTTTTATTCGCTGCCATCTCCCTGTTGTCGGTGATCCTTCTTTCTTCTTCCAGGATTCAAGAAACAGGATACACAAATCAACAAAGCTCGTTCGGGAGTGTCCTTGGCTTGCT
>DIFU01000064.1:0-218 GCA_002419285.1 Prolixibacteraceae bacterium UBA5740
GCATAGCAGCTATCGGCAACCGGACAAATTTCGCAACCGGGATTGGCAGGCGTACAAACCAGCGCCCCCAATTCCATGACAGCCTGGTTGTGGATTCCAGGGTGAATGAGGTTCTCAGCCGACTGCAACAGCAAATCGGCAGCTTGTCGGACGAGCTTTTGTCCGGGTGTTAAATTGACAGCCTCGGATATTCCAAAATAGCGGGCCATGACACGTGA
>DIFU01000064.1:249-4388 GCA_002419285.1 Prolixibacteraceae bacterium UBA5740
GCCGTATATTCACCAATCCCTTTCAGTTTCAGGATATCATCGTATCTGTCGGGAAAGACACCGTGATGAAGACTAACAATGGTCTGGGCGGCAACATGCATATTCCGTGCTCTCGAATAATAACCCAATCCCTCCCAAACCTTTAATAGCTCATCCTCGTGAGCAACGGCAAGAGAAATGACATCAGGGAAACGTTGCACAAACCTTCTGTAATAATTGAGTCCTTGAGCCACCCTTGTTTGCTGCAGGATGGTTTCCGACACCCAAATGAGGTAGGGATCAGATTCACTTCGCCAGGGAAGTTCCCTTTGGTGAAGACGGTACCAGGGGTATAATCGTTCGTTGAAACTATGCAATGTCGGAATGGGATAATTTTCATGGCAAAGATAGGCGAAATAGAATCTGACCCGAACTGACCTGATGACAGGTCGAAAGAAAAGGTATACATATTGTATAGTTTATTCGGATCGATTTGAGCACCAAATTAATTCGGAGTCAATATTTTAAATAATTTAAGGCAAAAGGTTTTTATTTTTTAAATAATTTTTATTTTTGCACACCGGTTAAAAGAGATTAATTTATTGAAAACTAAATATTTTAAGAAATGACAAAGGCAGATATCGTAAATGAGGTTTCCAAGAACACAGGAATCGAAAAGCTGACTGTTCAGAAAGCCGTGGAAGCTTTCATGGAAACAGTTAAGGATAATTTGGTAGATGGAAAGAATGTTTACCTTAGAGGTTTTGGTAGTTTTGTTGTAAAAAAGAGAGCTGAAAAAACAGCACGTAATATTTCCAGGAATACAACAATTATAATCCCTGCTCACAATATTCCGTCGTTTAAGCCGGCCAAATCATTTGTATCTAAAGTTAAAAACCACGTAAAATAATTTATTATGCCGAGCGGAAAGAAGAGAAAAAGACACAAGATGGCTACGCACAAGCGTAAGAAAAGACTTCGTAAAAACAGGCATAAGAAGAAGAAATAGTTTTTCTCTCTGTTTTTGACAAGTAGAGGATTAAACCTAAAGTATTTAATTACTTTAGGTTTAATCTGTTTATAGGAATATTTCATCCCTGGTATAATCACTGCAGCCCATCGCCACGCCAGCGGTATGCTGACTTCAGGTTAACGTAAGGACACAAACAAATCCATAACGGGAAGCCTTTCCCGGATAAACTGGAATTGTTTTTCTTTATTTTTATCAGGAAACGTCAAAAAAGGAAGGATTTAATGAAAAAATTGAACCTTCTCCGGGATGGGAATTTCACATTTTTTTTGTTTATTTATAATAATTTCCGCCATAGGGCGGAAGAAAGTTTTACAATTTAATCCATATTGTTTTGAGTAGCGATTTAATCATTGATGTCTCTCCATCCGAAATTGTCATCGCCTTACTCGAAAACAAAAGACTGGTTGAATTAAACCGGGAAAAGAGCGGAGCCAAATTTGCCGTTGGGGATATTTATCTGGGTAAGGTAAAAAAGATCATGCCCAGTTTGAATGCCGCTTTTGTAGATGTAGGATATGAGAAGGACGCCTTCCTTCACTATCTCGATCTCGGCCCGCAATTCGCCACCACGAACAAGTTTCTGCGGTTGATTTCAGCCAGGAACAGCAAAGTTACTTCCATCGCGAGGATCCAGTCGGAGCCCGATATCGACAAGGAAGGAAAAATCAACGATTTGCTGAAGGTTGGTCAACGAATTCTTGTTCAGATCGCCAAAGAGCCCATCTCATCCAAAGGGCCACGTCTGACTTCGGAGATATCAATCGCGGGGCGCAACATGGTATTGTTGCCTTTCAGTGATAAAGTCTCCGTATCGCAGAAAATCAAGACCAACGAGGAGAAAAACAGGCTCAAGAAACTGATCCAGAGTATTCGTCCCAAGAAATTCGGAGTGATTGTGCGTACCGCAGCCGAAGAAAAAATGGTTGCCGAACTGGATCAGGAAATCAAGCGTCTGGTTGAACGTTGGGAATCAATTTTCCCAAAGCTCAGAAAATTAAACGGACCTGCCCTGGTTATGGGTGAAATGGACAGGACCACCGCTTTCCTTCGTGACATTTACCACACCGACTTCAACAGTATCATCGTCAACGACATTTCGATGGCCGATGAAATTGCCAACTATCTCGAATCGATTGAGCCTGAGAAGAGGAAGCTGGTAAAGCTCTACAAGGGCAAAGCACCCATTTTCGAGTACTATGGTATCGACAAACAGCTGAAAGCCTCCTTTGGGAAAACAGTCTCGTTCAGAAATGGAGCTTACCTCATCATCGAACACACCGAAGCCTTTCATGTGATCGATGTGAACAGTGGTAACCGTGCCAAATCAGGGCTGGATCAGGAAAACAGTGCCCTTGAGGTAAACCTGGCAGCCTGTGAGGAGATTGCCCGTCAGCTCCGACTGCGTGACATGGGAGGTATCATCGTGATCGACTTTATCGACATGCACCAGGCTATCAACCGACATAAGGTGTATGAATACATGAAGGAAATCATGGGTGGCGACCGGACCAAGCACAACATCTTGCCGCTGAGCAAGTTCTGCCTTATGCAAATCACACGGCAAAGGGTTCGCCCTGAGGAGCATATCGAAACTGCCGAACATTGCCCAATGTGCAAAGGCACCGGGAAAGTCGTTCCTACCATCCTTTTTGCAGATGAGCTGGAGCAGAAAGTTTTTTATATTCTGAAAGACCTAAGCAAAAACCGGCTTACCCTTAAAGTTCACCCTTACCTGGCAGCTTTTCTGACCAAAGGATTCCCGTCAATCAGGGCCCGTTGGTTTATGAAGTATTATAAATATGTCAGGATTGAATCGGTGCAGTCTTTTGCACTCACTGAGTACAGGTTTTTGGATGAGAACCAGGAGGAAATCATTGTTTGAAAAAAGCCGCCGGCAACAACGGCGGCTTTTTTTTAACGTCGCGGGCCCAACATATCCACTTTTTTACATATGATGGCAAACTTTTTGATCGTTGTTTGTTATCTATGCATATAGCTTTGTTTATTGAATATTTAAGACATATATGAAGAAATTATTGATTGTCCTTACCGTGCTTCTGTCATTTGGACTGAATGCGCAAGTTATTGAGCCCATCAAGTGGAGTTTTGAACACAAGCAGAACGGAAATGAGGTGGAACTCATTTTCAAGGCAACCATGGACCCAGGTTGGCACCTTTATGACACTTATCTTCCAGAAGGCGGCCCTATTCCTACCGAATTTGTATTCAATGACACCACCTTGTTCGAAAAACTGGGGGAATTGCAGAAAAATCCTGAACCCATTGAGAAATTTGACAATATCTTTCAGCTGAATCTCCGATACTTCAGTAATGAAGCGGTTTTTACACAAAAGATCAGGCTCCTGACCGAAAATGCGGTTGATCTGTCAGGGCACGTTTTATTCATGGGCTGTGACGACGAAATGTGCCTTCCCCCCAACGAAGCAGAGTTCAGCTTTAGCATGAAGGGAAATGCACCCCCCGCAACCGAATCTGAAGGAGTGGATAAACTCTCGGGAACTCCTGCAGGAGCAGGTGGATCCTCTGCACAAACGCTTTGGGTATTTATCCTGATTTCGTTTTTGGCCGGATTGGCTGCCATTCTGACACCTTGCGTTTTCCCCATGATCCCCATGACAGTATCATTTTTCATGCGAGGAAGCCAAAACAGGGCAAAGGCAATCCGTACGGCACTTTTCTTTGGTTTATCGATCGTGGGTATATTCACTCTGTTGGGTGCACTCTTTTCATTTGGCGTTTTCGGACCAAATGCAGGTAACATCCTGAGTACCCACTGGATACCAAACCTTCTGTTTTTTGTTCTGTTTTTCATCTTTGCACTTTCCTTTTTCGGATTGTTCGAAATCGTACTGCCCAGCAGCCTGGTCAATAAAACCGATGCCAAGGCAGACCAGGGAGGCTTTATTGGTGCATTCTTCATGGCGTTGACTACGGTCATCGTTTCCTTTTCCTGCACCGGTCCCTTTATTGGCGCCCTCATCATAGAGGCCGTCCAGGGAGGCGGAATGAGGCCATTGTTGGGAATGTTCTTCTTCGGGCTGGCCTTCGCCACCCCATTCACGCTGTTGGCCATCTTCCCGACGGCTCTCAGCAAATTGCCAAAATC
>DIFU01000069.1 GCA_002419285.1 Prolixibacteraceae bacterium UBA5740
ATATTTTTATCAGAGATTATCTATTTTTGAAGTCAGCAAAAAATACTGGATGAAATTTATATTCTGTTTTTCAGCGATTCTCCTCGCATTGAACCTATCAGAAGCATCGGCACAGGAAGATGAAAGTTTCAAGCCTAATGGAATGGCTACCGGGTTGATTTTTGCCAACTTTCATCAGGGTATTTCAAGTGCCTCCTCCAACGCTTCAGCTTTTGAACTTGTAAGGGCGTATCTTGAATATAAACACAATCTGAGTCCGGAATTTTCAGCCAGAATCACCTTGGATGTTGGAAGTCCCGATGACATATCTCCTTACTCACGAATCCGGCGGTATGCTTACTTTAAATATGCGTATGGGGAATATACCCGGGAGAAACTGAAAATACAGTTTGGACTGATCAGTACACTGCAGTTCAAGTTACAGGAAGAACTTTGGGAACGTAGATATTTGAAAAAAGCTTTTGCCGATGAGTTCAAGCTGGGCCCGTCTGCCGACCTTGGAGCTTCAGTTATTTATGATTTCAGCCCTTCCTTTAAGGGTGATTTTACAATGATGAATGGCGAGGGATACACCAGTCTTCAAATGGACGATGCCTTTAAATATGCAGTCGGACTCACACATTCTTTCGGGGATCAGTTCATCAACCGTTTTTACATGGATTTTATGAAAAACGGAATAGCCCAAAGTACATATTCCTGGGTCTCATCCTACACCCATAAAAACAACCTGAATCTTGTATTTGAATACAACCACCAATTCAACAACAACCTTGCAGACGGGAAAGACCTTTACGGTTATTCCATGTACGGAAAGTATAACCTTTCCCCCGCCTACCAGCTTTTTGCACGATACGACATCTTGAAATCCAACGTCATGAATGAAGGAGAAAATCCATGGCACCTTGCCGAAGATGGCAGTATGATGATTGGCGGATTGCAGGTCATTCCTGTCAAAGGCATTAAGATTGCACTGAACTACCAGGACTGGGTGCCTCTTGCTGCCAACATGCCAACTCAATCGTTTATTTTTCTGGACTTGGAAATCCGGCTTTAAAATGTAAAATCATTCTTTGAAAGGACGATAAAGCACATGGCAAAGAGACTATCAATTAATTGTCAAAACCACCCGGGATACTTTTTTTTCAAGAATTCAAATTCTGTGATCAGTCGTTCTTTTTCGATTGCTTTAATAATCCTTGCTCTTAGCACCAGTAATGGTTGCCGCAAAAGCGATTATCTGGTTGAAGAGAGTGCCCTTACCATTAAAGATAATGGACAAGGCACAGGTACCGTTACCTGGGAGAAAAACAAAACCCATCTGATTGAAGGTCTTGTGTTCGTAAATGACGGCCAGACACTTACCATTGAACCAGGAACCGTTGTCAGGTTCAGGGCTGGATCAGGTGAAAATGCATCGGCGCTTGTTGTTTCCCGCGGAGGTAAGATTATTGCCGAAGGAACTCCTGATGAACCTATAATTTTCACAGCCGAATCAGACGACCTGATGAACGAGATGCCTGCTGCAGCAAGAGGATTATGGGGTGGGATAATCATTCTGGGTAATGCACCGGTGAACCTACGGGGAGGGGAAGGATATATTGAGGGGATACCCATGGCAGAACCCCGCGCCTATTACGGTGGACCTGATGCTAATGATAATTCCGGCATTTTGAAATATGTATCCATCCGATATGGTGGTAGCAACATCGGAGAGGGCAATGAAATCAACGGTCTCACCCTGGCCGGAGTGGGAAGGGAAACCGAGGTGGACTTTGTGGAGGTAATATCCAATGCCGACGACGGGATTGAATTGTTCGGAGGAACGGTCAACCTGCGCCATCTTGTTGTCTCCAACTGCGGGGATGACGCTATTGATTATGACCTGGGATGGTCGGGATTCG
Organism: Prolixibacteraceae bacterium UBA5740; assembly: GCA_002419285.1. Classification (GTDB taxonomy): domain Bacteria; phylum Bacteroidota; class Bacteroidia; order Bacteroidales; family Prolixibacteraceae; genus UBA1413. Next base: position 1,902 of record DIFU01000069.1, read on the forward strand.
GACAGTTTTGGCTGGCTGTCCAGACTGACTTTCACGGTGATAATATCATTGAAGCCAGCGGGGGCATCAATCCGGTGGATGGGATTCCAAATTCCCTGCCTATCATATTCAACACTTCATTAATTGGAAATGGGAATACGGGTGCAGGTTATTGCATCCGATTTGATAGAAATGCAGGAGGAATCATCGCGAATTCGGTTATCCTTCATAATCAAAATGGAGTAATTGCCGAATCTACAAACATGACACTTGACTCATACAGCCAGTGGCAAGAAGGCAAGCTGGCAGTAATCAATAATCTGTTTTATGAAATCAACAACCCTTCCATTTTTGACTTAAACGGTATTTACAGTCCAACCCAGCTAAACGCCTGGCAATCCCATTTCCAAAATGGACAAAACAACATTGGAGATCCCCAGATCAATCATAGACAGGGAAATTATTTGCCGCAACAGAAATTGAAAGGAAACCTCGCTCCCGTCCCAAACAACTGGTTTCAGAATGTTGACTTCAGGGGAGCATTTGGTGAGAGCAACTGGATTGACGGTTGGACACTACTGAGTAAGCTCTCTTACTGAGTAGCTCAAAAATTTGGCTTTCACTCAATTCTGAATAATCCTTAAAAATTCGTGAGTTAAGCCGCAGGAATTTTGGACGCACGGTGTCAAACCTGTAATTTTCATTGAAATTACGGATTGTGACAGACCAACATCTGATACGCGAAATAATCAATGGTGACGAGATTGCATTTCGCCATTTGGTTGAGGAATATAGCAAACAGGTATTTCATATCTGTTATGCCATTGTCCATAACCAGGATGATGCAGATGACCTTTCACAGGATGTATTTATCGAGGTATTTCGTTCCATTTCCAGGTTCCGTTCAGATGCCCGCCTTTCAACCTGGATCTATCGGATTGCCGTAAATAAATCACTCAATTTTCTTAGGAAACGCAAAAGACAAAGTTGGATTCAATCATTTGGAGATTTAATTTCTTTCCAACAAACAGAGGAGGAAAGAACTACTGAAAATCTGTCAAAAAATGAATTAAGAGCACTTAGGCTTCACGAGGCCATTGATTCACTTCCGGAAAATCAACGTTCGGCATTTTTACTTCATAAATTAAATGACCTGAGCCAACCTGAAATTGCAGAAATAATCGGGACTACGGTAAAGGGAGTTGAATCCTTGATTCACAGGGCAAAAATCAATCTACAGAAGAAAATTATTACTTATTATAAAAATGATGAATGGTAACCGCAGGATTTCTCAATTCATATTGTCAAAGAAATAAACAATCAAAAATGGACTGTAATAAATTCCAAGCCAGAATAATTTTCCTTCATGATGAGGAATTGACGGAAAATGAAAAAAAAGAAATGATGGAACACATGAAAGGATGTGCAGATTGCACAATGGCTTTTGCCGCCCTTTCGGAAGCACTCAGCATTTTGGCTCAGGAAAAAGAGATTCTGCCAAATCCCTATCTTTTTTCCAAAATTAAAACCCGTCTCAATTCTGCCTCTCCCGATAAAAGACCAACCAAAACCGTATTTGCCCGACTACAACCAACCATATTCATCCTATTGTTGATAATATCTGTGTACACAGGAACTTCTTTAGGACATAGTTTTTCAAAACAGATCGAAATACAGTCCTATACAGACGAAATTGCTCTTTACATCAATGAAATGCAGACCGAGCCACTCGAGAATTTTTTGCTTGAACAATGAAAATCAAAAAATCATGATAACTTCTGGGAAATATAAAACTTTAATCTGGGCCGTAATCATTCTGATTGCTCTGAATATGGCCACCCTGCTGTCTCTTTATTTTCATACCCATCAATCTACTTCACTTGCCAAGGGTTCACTGGAAGAAATATCAAAAGATTCAGTTGGAAGGGGTGCAATTTTTTTCGGCGAGCAATTAGGCCTCAATATGGAACAAATGGAAAGTTTCAGAGAGATTCATCGCGAATACAATCGTTCGGCAAACCAAATTACCAGAAATCTTGAGATGCTGAGAATTGAAATGATCAGGGAACTGGGAGAGAAACATCCAGATTTGCAAAAAATCAATCAAACAAACCATGATTTCGGGAAACTCCACGAAGAACTAAAAAACCAGACAGCAAATTATTACCTGGAATTGAAGAGAATCTGTACACCGGAGCAACAGCAAAGACTACAACAAATATTTGAAACAATTGCCCAGCCACCTCAAAGAAGGCAGGAATGGCAAGGCCGGAGAAGAGGCCGAGGCTGGGATAATAATTAATAAATCACAACTTTAAATTTTAAAAATCATGAAAACAAATGTTATTAAATCGGGAGTATTTGCTCTAATCATCATTCTTGTGTCGACAATTTCCGTTTCGGCACAGAGATCTAACAAAATGGATTCAGAAAATTCATGCTGCACCAACATTCCAGGACTAACTGCTGAACAGAAAAGCCAAATTGCTTCACTTGAACAGAAACATCAGGCTGACATGGAAACAATGCGCACAGAGAGAAGAAATACTGGTACCTATAGCGATCGGGATGCTTATCAGAATGCGGTTGAACAGAAAGTTCAGGATCACCGGAATTCCGTTAGAAGTCTTTTGGATGAGGATCAGAAAACCATTTTCGACAATCTTCATGCAAATGCAAATCAGGGAGCAAACAGCCAGACCTATAAGGGGCAAAGACAAGGCCAGGGTAACCAGCAGGGCTCCCGCGGAAATGGCAGAAGAATGGGAAGAAACAAATAGTTTCGTCTTTTAGCGAGTTTCAAATAGTGATAATCATCAAAAAAAAATGATATGAAAACAAAATATATAATTTTCGCATTCGCTTTAATCAGTTCTATGTTCATCTTTCAATCCTGCACCGAAACTTCGGCTGAACCGGAATATGAATTTGAACTTGAGGCAGAGAAAAGCGCTCTCCTATCACAGGATTGTATAGTTGAAGGTAGCCTGAGCAATTCCGAAACCGAAGCACTGTTGTTTATGTGGCAGGAAGAAAAAATGGCCAAAGATGTTTACACTTATCTGTATGGGAAATATCAGCTTAGGGTATTTGATAATATTTCGAAGAGTGAAGCAATACACCAACAGGCTGTAACCAGGTTACTGGAGGCTTACATGGTACCACTACCTGAGAATGACCAACCAGGAATTTTTGATAATCAAGAAATTCAAGACCTTTATGATAATCTTATATCCATTGGAAATGAGTCTAACATTGGGGGATTGACAGCCGGAGCCATGATTGAAGAAAAAGACATTCTGGATTTAAAGAATAACCTCAATGAAACGGATAATCCATGGCTTACCCGGGTATTTTCAAATTTGCTCAAGGCATCTGAAAATCACTTAAGGGCATTTAATTCCGTCCTGAAATTCAACGGTGCCGAATACTCTCCAACTTTTCTGAATGATGAGTATTTTCAGGCCATAATCAGCAGAACCGTAACTGATGAATATCGGGTAAAAGGTTATTATGCTGGCCGGGATTAAGGGGAATTTTCTC
>DIFU01000003.1 GCA_002419285.1 Prolixibacteraceae bacterium UBA5740
ATCACTTCCTTCATGGGGACCTTCCTGATTTCTTCCGTTAACATTGCACTTCCTGCGATAGAAAAAAGTTTTGAAATGAACGCCATTACCCTTAGCTGGGTGGTGACAGCCTTTCTGCTTTCGACAGCCATGTTTTTACTTCCATTCGGACGCTGGGGTGACCTGACAGGCATCCGAAGGCTTTTCAAAACCGGAGTCATCCTTTTTACGATATCATCCTTGATTTGCGGCTTAGCCGTTTCGGAAACCTGGCTGATACTTTTCAGGTTTATCCAGGGAATCGGTGCTGCCATGTCGAGTACAACAGGACCGGCCATTTTGGTCTCTGCCTTTCCGCCCCAGCAACGGGGACGAGTTCTTGGATTTTCGGTTTCGGCGGTTTACCTTGGACTTGCATTCGGACCATTTGCAGGCGGATTGATTACCCAATATCTTGGCTGGAGATCCATCTTCCATATCGCTTCAGGTTTGGGAATCATAACCGCGGCGATGGCATTCCGGTATCTGGGACCCGATGATATTGCAAGAAACAGGTCATTGAAAATCGACCTGAAAGGCACCTTGTTTTATATGGCCGGACTTGTCACGCTCGTTTATGGATCGTCGCAAATTCCGCAAGCACAGGGATGGCTGCTAATGCTGGGAGGCTTGATTGCCCTTATTGTATTTTGGTTTATGGAAACAAAATCACCCTCGCCAGTCCTTGACACCCGACTTTTCACCAAAAACAGGTTGTTTGCATTTTCAAACCTGGCCGCCCTCATCAACTACAGCGCCACTTTTGCGATAGTCTTTTTGCTCAGCCTTTACCTTCAAAAAATCAAGGGACTGACCCCACGTGATGCAGGAATGATCCTTGTTGCCCAACCCGCCATCATGGCACTCTTCTCCCCTGTTGCCGGTCGTTTGTCCGACAAAATAGAACCGCGTTACCTGACCACCCTCGGGATGGCATTGTGTACATCCGGCCTGGCAGCCTTTGCGTTTCTGAATGAGGGTACACCGATTTGGGTAATTATTCTGCTTCTCATATGGGTCGGTTTTGGATTCGCCCTCTTCTCATCGCCCAACATGAATACCATCATGAGCACGGTGGAGCGGTCACAATACGGATTGGCATCAGGGACAGCCGCAACCATGAGGGTTGTAGGACAAATAGTAAGCATGACCATCGCCACGGTTTTCTTTGCACTTTTCATGGGAAACCAGGCCATTGAGTCGGTTGCCGATTCCCTGTTCCTGAAGGCCCTGCGTTGGGGATTCCTGACTTTTGCGCTTGTAAGCACCCTCGGCATTTATTTCTCTTACTACCGGGGGACCATCATCCGGGACATATCCCAAACGAGAAAAAATTAAAATAATGAAGGAAAGGATTTTCGTGTGAATTGACTGACCAAATTTCAAAAAGTCACGGCCAGTCAATCCTAATGGTGCGATATCACCATTTTCTTCTGGAGTATTGCCTCACCTGACCTCAACACATAGAAGTAGATACCCGAAGGGAAACGCGACGAATCAAAAACCAAAGTGTGTTTGCCATGCTGGTATGCCTTATCAGCCAATTCCATGACTTCCATTCCCATTTGATTAATAACTTTCAATGAAACTTTGCCGGAAACGGGAATTGCAAATGAAATGGAGGTATGGGCATACGCAGGATTGGGAAAATTCTGGTCAAGGGAATAACCCACGTGATGTCTATTTTCAGCTAAATTGGTGGAAACATCAATACCTAAATGTGCAAGCATCTGAACACCGTACCGGCGACCCAATTCACGGTAGCCAGCCGAATTGAAATGTATATTATCGGGCATATCGGTACATCCCCTCGATGAAATGACATAAGCATTGGGTACCGCCTGAGGTAACTTAGCTATGATTGCATTCATGCTCGCACAGGCACCACCCTGGTCCTGATGAACCATCTCCCCAGCCAGCAAAGGCACTGAGTCCGAATCAAGTTCCAGGTCTTCCTGCAAATTTTCATAGACTTTTCGAACCTTGTTCGGCCACTGTTGGTCTCCCGTGTTTGATTCGCCCTGGTGCAAAAGTATACCCTTGATGACCCCATCCTTTTGGGCCAATTTCGCAAGGTCAACCAAATACTGATAGGGATTGCCACCGTATCCGTTGATGATGCTTTTCATCCAGTCGGGGGCCGTACTGGAATAAGATTGGTATTGATCCTTGTCAAAAAGTTCAATCTTGCACCCGGCAACCGAAACATTGATGATGCCCACGCGAACATGGTCGGGAAGCGCCTCAACCAATGTCCGGCCAAAGTAATCGGCTGGCGAAAGTCCGGTATAGCAACGTGTCAGGGGTGGCGTTGCCGTGTACCATTTTCCTTTCATTCGGGAAGGCGAACCACAATTTACAGCCTGAAATACCCTGAAACGGCTGTCAACCGTTTTGTCCTGAAGCCCTATACTACCCTGCCCTTCCATGTTTGACTGGCCAAAACAGAGAAAGATATAAAAGTCGGGATCCTGGGAATATACTGGGAAGCTTCCCAAAAAATAAAAACCAATCAGTAATAATACTTTGGATAAATTCTTCCGACCGGTAATGGCATTCATTTGCATACTTTTTCGAAGAGGTCTATCAGTTTGTAATATTCACAATATTACAAATTGATATCCGATTACATCATGGCTAATGGAAGAAATCACAACAAAATTATCACTCAATGGATGTGAGTTCAAGTCTGGCCCCCTCTAACCTTTCACTTTCCGCAA
>DIFU01000002.1 GCA_002419285.1 Prolixibacteraceae bacterium UBA5740
GTTCGAGTCCCGTCCGCACCGCAAGTTATTTATGGAGCCTCTTATTTAAAGGGGCTTTTTTATTGCATATTCCTCAGAAACACCAACTATCGCAGACCTCCGTTTTTTCATATTATTATCAATTTCATCCTGAAATTTCAAATAATACGGCGTTGATCCACATAGCAATTCAGCTCGTCAAGAATCAGATTTTTTCAATCCCGATTTTACAACCACGAAATCCCTTTGGCACCAAAGGGATTCCAATTACGCCGGACCTGCAACTACAATCTGGCCAGGATCCAATTCACTTTCTCCATTCCAACGATAAGCGGATAATGTTTTATGAGATGTGATACATGAATCTATACAGCAAAGGTTTTTTCTTATAACAAAGGGGCCCCTCCCCCGACAGTAATGGCCAAAGAACAAAGGAGGTGCATCATCAGGGTATATCTCGAAACGGGGATAAATTTCCGGTGGAATGGTGTAATTTGGCAATCGAAATTTGCTTTCAAACGACCAATCATGAAAGCTCTGCCCTTCAGGCGATTCCCACCACCGGATTCTAAAAAAGCGATGGCTTCTTTTCCTATGGTCCATGATTTTCAAATCAGGAGGAAGGATCAGATGAACTCCTCGTGTAGTTTGCAGAATCGCCTGCGACAATTCGGAATGAGGATTAAGGATCAGATCCCTGAAAATTTGTTTACTGATCCTCCCTTCCGGCAGATTCTCCTTAATTGTGCGGATATGAGTGTCGCTCCAATATGCATGAGCTACCCTGACACCTTCAAGATCCAGAAAAAGCGGAAGTGTACGTAACCATTTCCTGTGCTCCTTCCATTCCTGGACAAAAGGCTTAAACTCCTCTATGGTCTGTGTTACCGATAAATATCTTTTGCCCTTGATATCCAGCAAAGGTGCATCATTTTCAGGTCGGAGATGGTAAAGTATATTGTTAATTTCATGATTTCCAAGAACTGCCAAGGCATTTCCAGCTTCCACCATTTGTCTGATGGTTCGTAAGGTTTTTCGGATTTCGGGTCCCCTGTTTGTAAAATCACCAACAAATACTGCCTTGCGTTCCGGATGAAAGTATCCGTTAACGCCTTTTTTATATCCCAACTTATCGAATAAATTCTTTAAAATGGTAGCATGACCATGAATATCGCCAATGATATCGTACATATTTGTTCTTTTTCAGCTGTAAAAAAAAACTTTGGGTTAAAGTGAAGCCCTTTGGATAATCCGTGACCGAATTCTGACCGATCCCCTTTTTCCACCTTTTATCATTTCAAAAAGGCGCTGTCCAAATTCATTGTACTCCACCGAAATGGTGGTTAACCCTCCAACCAGAACTTCCTTAAAAATGGATTCACCAAAAGAAACCAATCCGACATCCTCACCTGGCAAAAATCTATTCAAGCGGATCTGCCTGATAATTTCCACCATTGACTGATCGTCGGCTGTAAAATAAGCCTCATACTGTCTGATCCGCAGATCTTCAAATTTATCAATTATTAAATATTCCATATTTTCTTCAAGGCAATAACGCATGAATCCATTGATTCGACCTTCTGGTTCCTTTTTCCCCTGATGAAGATATACCAACCTACAATATTTCCGAAGGCTCTTCCGAACAATTTTCATCATCTCGTACATATCACCTTCGAAATCCTGATAGACACAGGAAACTGCTTTAATCAAGCCTTTGGGACGACCAATAACGATCAATTTTGATTGGAGCTCCTTGCCGATTAAATGTGACACATATTCATAAATTTCTGATGCAATCACATAATAAGTATATTTCCCCAGCTGACCCGCTACCATGTTCCTTATTTTCAATAAATTATGATTCACAAAAAAAAGATCAGCAGAAATGTCCGAGTCAAATGAATTGATAAAAGAATTGTATATTGAGCTTGTTCTTTCATTCAACTCCTCCAATAGCACAAATACTTTTTCTTCAATCTCAATATCAATGCTGCTTATGAAATATCCTTTCCCCTGATAACTGCGAACAATTCCTTTTGCTTTAAGCTGGTTCAGAGCGATCATTACGGTATCCCTGTGTACGTCATTTTCCAAACATATCTGATTTATGGAAGGAAGTCGGTCTCCCAACCTCAGGTACTTCCTCTCAATAGCCTGGATAATTGCGTCCATCACCTGTCTGTATTTTGGTGTAGAGCCATAAAAATGGATACGCAAGCCGGGGTTGGACATCTTTGTGTACTATTTAAGTGGTTGCTAATTTAACAATTAAAAAATGAGATCGTTAGAAATTTTGATTCCAAAAATTTTCTAAATTTGATGATGCACCATATAGATCATGAAAATTTTACCGGAAGCAATCTCTGCGTATCGGTAATTTCATTAAAACTACCCCGGGCCAGCTGGCATATCGGAGTCTTAATTGTCAATCACAAAAACCAAATAGATGAAAACCATTATTGAACTTTTCGAAAGCAGTGTAGCCAAATATCCCGACAATATTTATCTCTGGGAGAAAAGAAATGGCAAGTATGAAGGAATTACCTACCGTGAAACCCGCAATGAAGTGTTAAGATTTGCTGCTGGGTTGTTACAACTGGGACTCAAAAAGGGCGACCGCGTGGGATTAATTTCGGAAGGCAGGAATGCCTGGATAATTGGAGAACTTGGAGTCTTATATGCCGGTGGAATAAATGTGCCATTATCAGTAAAATTGGATGCAGCCAATGAATTGGCTTTCAGACTGAAGCATTCCGGAGCGAGAATGTTGATGGTGTCAGGGAATCAGGCTCCCAAAGCCGAAGAGATCAGGGGCGATCTGCCTTCTATTGAGAGGATCATATATTTTGATGGGAAACCCGATAAATCACCCGGGGATATCGATTATCACGAAGTACTAAAGATGGGCGATGAGTTGCTTAGAGAAACGCCTGATCGGTTAACCCAAATCTGGCAGAACATTCAACCAAGCGACCTTGCAAATATTAGTTACACTTCAGGTACGACAGCCGATCCCAAGGGCATTATGCTGAGCCACCTAAATTATGCAGCCAATACAATTCAGGCCAATACCCTGACGTCCATTGACTCTTCATGGAGAACGCTGGCAATCTTGCCTTGGGACCATTCATTCGCACATACTGCCTGTCTCTACTGCTTCATGTATAATGGAGCATCCGTGGCATCGGTCGAGCAGGGCAAAACTCCCCTTGAAACTTTACGAAATGTGCCTAAAAACATAAAGGAATTCAAGCCCCACATCATGATGAGTGTACCTGCCCTATCGAAGAATTTCAGAAAAAACATCGAAGGCAGTATTCGTGCCAAAGGAGCAACCACATGGAAACTTTTCAACTTTGCATTAAAGGTGGCTTATCTATATAATGCTGACGGTTGGAACCGGGGGAAAGGATCCAGGATATTGCTCAAGCCTTTGCTTTCACTCTTCGATAAAATCCTGTTCACGAAAATCAGGGATGGTTTTGGAGGTGAAATGCGATTTTTCATCGGCGGAGGAGCACTTCTGGATGTTGAGCTCCAACGGTTTTTCTATGCAATAGGTATGCCCATGTGCCAGGGCTACGGCTTATCGGAAGCATCCCCGGTGATATCCAGCAATTCATTAGCCAACATCAAATTTGGAACATCCGGAAAACTGGTTAAATATATGGAGCTTAAGATTGTGGATGACAAGGGTAATGAATTGCCATTAGGCGAAAAAGGTGAAATCTGTATAAAAGGGGATAATGTAATGGCCGGATACTGGGAAAACCCTGTCGCAACAGCAGATACCATCCGAAACGGGTGGTTGCATACCGGCGATATGGGCTTTATGGATCCAGATGGATTCCTGCATGTCCTGGGCCGTTTTAAAAGCCTGTTGATATCCTCGGACGGTGAAAAGTTCAGTCCCGAAGGAATCGAAGAAGCCTTTGTTGACCAATCGCCGTACATTGATCAAGTCATGCTTCATAATAACCAAAATCCATTTACTGTTGGACTGGTTGTTCCGAATGCAACGTCGCTGATAAGAGAAACTGAAAAGCATGGTTTGGCCAAGGGAAGTGACGAGGCAGTTGATTTTGCACTGAAAGCTCTTCAAAAAGAAATAGATGCCTATAAAAAAGGAGGCAAATTTGAAGGCCAGTTTCCGGAAAGATGGCTTCCCACCACCATTGCAGTTCTGCCAGAAGCATTCACTGAAGATAATGCCCTCCTTAATTCAACCATGAAAATGGTTCGGGGAAAAATCAACACTTATTTCAGCAAAGAGCTTGAATACCTGTATTCCCCTGAAGCAAAAAATATATTGAATGAAATGAATAGGAACGCAATGAAAAAATGGTTGTAACTAATTAAAGCCACATCTGACATCAGCTTAATTTCATGATGGTATCTCGTAACGGTGAATTATTCTAAATTTGCGCCGAATAAACCAAATCTTTCCCGAACGAAATATAGAATTCATACATGCTGTCGGGCAGATTTTGCATTGTAGAAAAGTATGATTATAGAGACTTACTCATACCCCAGGGCCGCTGTGATTGGAAATCCATCTGACGGTTATTTCGGAAAAACCATCGCTTTTGTATTTTCCAATTTTCTGGCTAAAGTACAGCTCTGGGAAACACCGGAACTTGAAGTTAAACCTGAAAAGCTGGATGTAGCATGGTTTCAAAGTATCCACGAGCTTGTAAAAGACGTGAGTTTTGCCGGATATTATGGAGGATTGCGTTTACTTAAAGCTTCAATAAAGGTATTTCACGATTATTGCAAGCAAAATGGGATTTCACTCGACCAACGAAATTTCACCATCCGCTAAAATTCCGACATTCCTTTGAGACTTGGACTCGCAGGTTCAAGTGCCATCATCACGGCTTGCTTCAAGGCACTGATCCGGTTTTACCAATTGGATATACCGCCGCAAATAATGGCCAATCTTGTTCTCTCAGTTGAGACAAAGGAACTGGGCATAGCCGCAGGACTTCAGGATCGGGTTGCTCAGGCTTTTGAACATCCCATATATATGGACTTCAATAAAGATCACATGGATCAGCATGGATTCGGAATATATGAACCCGTACCCGCCAAATGCCTGCCTCCCTTTTACATCGCCTATCACAGAAATCTATCGGAAGGCACCGAGGTGGTACACAACAATCTTCGGGCACGTTTCGAGATTGGTGACCCTGCAGTCCTTGCTGCCATGAATCGGTGGAGTGAAATCACCAGCGAGTTCATGCAGGCAATGGTGATTGGTGATTACAATGCGATGCATGACCTGATGAATGAGAATTTTGACCTTCGCAGGAAAACCATTTCAATAACCCCAGGCAACATCGAAATGGTTGATTTGGCAAGATCCACCGGAGCCAGTGCCAAATTCACCGGTTCAGGCGGGGCAATTATCGGAACCTACCGCACCGGGGAAATGTTTGCGGAATTGAAACACCTTATGGACCAACATGAAATTGAAGTGATCAAACCCAATATCGTTACCCACCCATGATTAAGAAAGCAATAATTCCGGCCGCTGGATATGGAACAAGGTTTCTTCCCATAACCAAATCGCAGCCAAAGGAGATGATCCCCATTGTCGACACCCCTGTCATCCAGTATGTTGTTGAAGAAGCAGTAGCATCGGGAATCACTGACATACTGATGATTATTGGGAAAGGCAAAAGGGCCATTGAGGAACATTTCGACAGGAGCCTGCTCCTTGAAGAATCGTTGATCGAAAAACAGAATTATGAAATGCTGGAAAAGATCAGGGGTATTTCCAAAATGGCCAATATTCATTTTGTATGGCAGAAAGAGATGAATGGCTTGGGGGATGCTGTGAGGTATGCCAGATACCATGTGAATAATGAACCTTTTGCTGTCTTATTGGGTGACACCCTGGTACAGAGTGACAGTGAACCTGTTACACGCCAGCTCATGAATGTATTTGATCGATATCGTGGATCAGTGGTTGCTCTTGAAGAGGTTAAACCTGAACTGGCACATCGCTATGGAGTGATTGATGGACACCAGCTTGAAGGGAATGTTTATGTTGCATCCGACTGGGTCGAAAAGCCATCAGCTGATGAAGCACCCTCGAATTTGGCTGTGGCCAGCAGGTATATTTTCACTCCTGACATATTTGATTACCTTGATCAGACCCTGCCTGGAAAAAACAATGAAATCCAACTAACTGATGCTATGCGCAAAATGGTCAGGGATCAGGCAATGTATGGACTTATTTTTGACGGTAAACGATATGATATTGGTAACAAAATGGGATTTCTTAAAACCAACATCATTTTCGGCCTGAAAGATGAAGAAATCGGGGAGGATTTGAAAGATTGGATGAAAACATTCGTTAATCAGTTCTGAACGCCATCGATTAGAAAAGCCTCCCCTGGGCATTGGGCTCAGCATTTACGGCAGCCTCATTCAACATATTTTCAATAATCGGACGACATCGACCGCAGCTTTCGCCCGCTCCTGTCAATTCAGTGACATCGTGCAGGGAAACTGCACCATCCCTGATTGCGGATAGAATTTCCTTCTCGGTCACCAAATTACATAAACACACCAGTTTCCTTCCCATAATAAAAAACAGAACACTTTTTGAAGTATAATGTTTTATCGTCAGTTCAAAAACTGGTTTTCAACAAAGATTCTTACATTTCGATAAATATCAAAAACCACATCCCTTTTGGGAAGTGCACCGTAGATAATATCGACATAGCGTCCTCTGGCGAGAATAC
>DIFU01000108.1 GCA_002419285.1 Prolixibacteraceae bacterium UBA5740
ATTGCAATGCGGGCTCGCTGGCAACTGGCAAATACGGGACTGCAACGGCTCCCATGTACCTCGGGCAGGAACGTGGCTATAATCTCAAAGTTTTCGCCGATGAGACCCGACCACTATTGCAGGGAGCGCGTTTGACAACCTTCGAACTGGCAGCTGCTGGAATCGATGTAACCCTAATCTGCGATAATATGGCAGCCACAGTGATGAAAAAAGGCTGGATTCAGGCTGTTTTTGTGGGTTGTGATCGCGTGGCTGCCAATGGTGACACTGCCAACAAGATTGGCACTGCTGGAGTGGCCATTCTGGCGCATGAGTATGGTATCCCTTTCTATGTGTGCGCTCCTTCTTCCACCATTGATATGGATACGCCAACGGGTGATCAAATAGAAATTGAGTTAAGGAAACCCGAAGAAATCTACAAAAAATGGTATTCCAAACCAATGGCACCTGAAAAAGGAGTTAAATTCTTTAACCCTGCTTTTGATGTCACCGATGCAAAATTTATCACCGGCATCATCACTGAATTTGGTATTGCTCGACCACCATACACACAAACTCTGCCACTAATTTTCGAGAAAAAGCACTCCTCCGAACAGAGATAAGCTTTTTCATGTTTTCCCCCAAATAAACAGGCATAGATCCTTCTGTGCCTGTTTATTGTTAATAATAACAAGAAGGAATTGGTGTCTTTTCAATAATTATTCGTCTAAAACAGACTGAGCAGTCTCCATATCAGTGACCAGGTGATGTACCGTCCCGCTTTTCAATGCTCCATGTATTGCTACGATCTTTTCAGGTCCGGTAGCCACACCAATCACATTCGGTATTCTTTTTAAATCGTCATAATCCAGAATGATCATGCGGTCTTTTATAGGATTTTCCACATAATTACCTTCTCTGTCATAGAAGTGCAGCAAGATATCTCCGACAGCACCTTTGCGTTTCAATTCATTCATCATTTCTGGTGTAAAATGACCGGTTCGAACCAGGGTTGAATCGGGGCCGATATATCCCAATCCTACGATACATACATCAACATTCGAGATCCCCTGAAAAGCTTCTTTAATACTGGGTTCTTCCATCATGGCATTACGGACAGTTTCACTTTGAACAACTACAGGTACTGGTAAAGATATGATTTTTGCGTTCAGCTTTTCAGCAATACGCCAGCTGATACCATAAGGAGCATTTGGTGAGAGATAAGTCCCAGCCAATTCCTGGATAACAATATTCGAAGGGGCACTTTTTCCATCCAGGAATTCAATCATATTGGAGAGCGTTGAACTGAATGCTACCCCCAAACGACAATTAGGTGTGAGATGCTTCATCATTTCAAATGCAGCATATCGACAGACTTCCTTGATCGTTTCATTGGGATCAGACATTGTTTTTGCAATGGTCACTGAACTCAGATTGTATTTTTCTTTAATCCGATTTCCCAATCGATATTGTTTGGGTAATGGTCGAGTAATCGTAAATTGAACAACACCTTCTGCGCGTGCACGCTGTAATAATCGAGTAATACTGACACGCGACATATGCAATTGTTCAGCGATTTCTTCGTGAGTCATATGCTCCACATAATAAAGCCAGGCAGCGATTACAATTAATTCATCCTGGGTGTTTTCTGCCATCTAATGCTTCTCCTGAAATAGATAAATTTTTACTCGTCTCATCAAGTTTGTGTTGTAAACTGGTGTTACTGATTTTTTTTACTCTTTTGAACGATCCCTTGAATTGCATCCAGCATATCTGGCGGCAGGGTGTTGACATCACCTAATAATTCTGCAAATGTCAATGTTTTGGAAACGTGTTCCAATCGTTCAGTCTTGATCAATGCTTCATCTAAATTCTTCCCAACCGCCAGGCTACCATGATTACGAATCAAAAGCACATCATGATTCTTGATTAATTCCCTGACAGCGGCTGCATTCTGAGGTGAGGAGGGTAATGAGAACTCGGTAATCGGGATTTCACCAAAAGCAATCGCTGCTTCCGGGATTACATCCATACGTACTTTACCCATCGAGATTGCCAGTGCATTCGCGAAGATGAGGTGTGTGTGTATCACGGCACGAACATCCGGACGCTGACGGTAAATCTCAATGTGCATCGGTTGTTCAGAAGTAGCTTTCAGATTTGGATTTTCAGCAGCTTTAATGATGTGACCATCCAGATCGGTCACCAGCAAATCCTCAGCTGAGATACGTCCTTTGGTCAAGCCTGATGGGGTGATCAGTATATTCCCATTTGAGAGGCGAACCGATATATTTCCATCATTGGAAACCATCAAACCACTGTGATAAAGAATGCGACCCGTAAGAATAATTGCATCGCGTAGTTGTTGTTCACTGCTGAAATCATTAAACTGCAGAATGTCACGACTGGTGTAAGTTCTTTCGATATTTTTTGAGAGATTGGATGGATTGTTTGGTTTGCTTAAATTGGATTCCGATGTTTCAGGCTGACTCAGATAAGAGCGTACAGGAGAAGAAGGAGGACGGCGAAGGTCGCCTTGCAAGATTTCAACCCCCAAACGTCTGGCTTTTTCATATGCGAGATCGGTGAGCAGCATATTCTCCTCGATTATCAAGGAGGTTTTTCCCTGGGCTGCAATGTTCTCGATATCTTCGTCTGTCAATATGATTTTCGCCATGATAACAACCTGTTCGGAATGGAGTGGTGATACAATCGTTCAACAATGAACAAAAGATAATTATATTTTACACCTTTTCCGGGTGAAAATCAATCTATTCAATATGTTGATTTTACCTTAACCCATCAATA
>DIFU01000150.1 GCA_002419285.1 Prolixibacteraceae bacterium UBA5740
AGAAAGAAGAAAAAAACTTCAGTTTCCCGCAACAAAATTCAGTAAAGCCGTGAACATCAGCACTCATAAACTTTAAAAGAATAACAAGAATTTCTTTTACGCTGAATTAACATTCAGGTTACATTTTTAGCGATGTTAAAATACCTTCTAATCCCTTATTACACCTATCTTTCTGACTATCATGTTTTTCCAGGAAGTTCTCCTCGTAAATAACATTATTAATCCTTCAATAACCCGTGTTTGGCAAAACCGGGTTATTAATATCAGGATGTTCATAAGTGCTGGCTTAAAACCTTAACAAGCATATGAATTGACCCATCTATATTATCTATTATTTTGTTTTTCAATCCATTACGTGCCATTATCTTATTTCGTGGTCCCATTATCGAAATTGTCCGTGGTTACCTCCATCATTTCATTAAGAAAGATGCATTATTTACAATCACCTTAATAAATGAATGTTATCCATATTAATACACATTCTATCTAAATCCATCTGACTATTATATACCATGTATATATAACCAGACTGAGAAATTGAAATTATGCCATTGGATCAGGCTGTCAAATGTCTTAAAGAATTGTGACTTGACTGATCAAAAAGGGTAGGAGTAGATGCAATGGATTAAAAACCCTCATTCTAGGCCAGTCTATTTAAAAAATTGTACATTCGCTTTTATAAAACAGAACTATCGTGTCGAAGAATCTAGTAATCATCCCAACTTATAACGAAAAGGAAAACGCCGAAAAAATGATCAGGAAGGTGTTTTCACTGGAAACCATATTCCACCTTCTGATCATTGATGACAACTCTCCTGATGGGACTGCCGGCATCGTAAAACGACTTCAATCTGAATTTCCCGATAAGCTACACATGATTCAACGGCAAGGTAAACTCGGTTTAGGAACTGCCTATATCACGGGATTCAGATGGGCCATCGATCATGGGTATGACTTCATTTTCGAAATGGACTGTGATTTTTCACACGACCCCAACGATCTGGAAAAACTTTACAAAGCTGTACTTTCGGGAGCTGATCTTGCCATTGGCTCAAGGTATATTTCAGGAATTAATGTTATAAACTGGCCTCTCGGTCGGGTTTTAATGTCCTACTTTGCATCAGTATATGTGCGGTTTATCACAGGCATGAAAGTTATGGACACGACCGCAGGCTTTAAGTGTTACAGAAGAATTGTTCTCGAATCAATTCCTTTTGATCAAATTCGCTTGAAAGGATATGGATTCCAGATCGAGATGAAATTCACTGCCTTTAAAATGGGTTTCAACATCGTTGAAGTTCCCATCATCTTTACTGACCGAAGAGAAGGAACATCAAAAATGAGCGGCGGCATTTTCAACGAAGCACTCTGGGGTGTAATGAAAATGAAGCTTCACAGCTTTTTCAGGAAATACAATAAGGCCAGTTAAATACCTTTAGCGTATTGACCCCGCCAGATATGTGAAAGCACAAAGTCATTAATATTCACAATCTGATATGTTGGTTTTCGAAGAATCGGAAACGATGGATTATTGTGTTTGTTTTTGAAAAATGCCATCGAAGGCAACCCAGAAAAAAGTAAATTTGTATAAAAGGCACAATTATGAAAAGGCTGATTAAAGATGCAACGATTATTAACGAGGGACTGAAATTTCAGGGAAGTGTATTGATCGATGGGGAGATTATTGTGAAGGTATATCCCCATGTGTTGCCCAAGTCTCTCGATCTCAGTGGCATTCAGGTACTGGAGGCCAAAGGACTGTATCTGATTCCGGGAGCGATTGATGATCAGGTTCATTTCAGGGAACCCGGATTAACCCATAAAGGAGACCTTACCAGCGAAAGCAGGGCTGCCGCAGCAGGAGGAATCACCTCTTTTATGGAGATGCCCAATACAATTCCCAAGACAATCACACAGAGTCTGTTGGAAGAGAAATACGAAAGGGCCTCCGGGGTTTCAGTATGCAATTTCTCATTTTATATGGGTGCCACCAACAACAACCTTGATGAAGTCGTGAAAACAGATCCTGCTAAAGTATGTGGAATCAAGGTTTTCATGGGCTCTTCAACAGGCAATATGCTGGTAGACGACGAATCTGCCCTGTCAGAAATTTTCAGGCATGCTCCCACCCTGGTTGCCACCCATTGTGAAGATGAAGGCACAATCAGGGAAAGAACTGAAATAGCCAAAAACAGATATGGGGAAAACGTTCCACCATCAAGACATGCACATATCCGTAACGATGAAGCCTGTTATAAGTCCTCATCAAGGGCTGTGGAGCTGGCATCGAAATTTCATACAAGATTACATGTTCTGCACCTTTCAACTGCAAGGGAAATGAGTCTCTTTGCACCAGGTAAGGTTTCAGGAAAGCGAATCACCGCTGAAGCTTGTGTTCACCATCTTTGGTTTGATGAGCACGATTACATCACTCTTGGAAATCGTATCAAGTGGAATCCTTCGATTAAGACAACCAACGACAGGGAAGCCTTGCGGGATGCCCTGCTTTC
>DIFU01000055.1:0-12748 GCA_002419285.1 Prolixibacteraceae bacterium UBA5740
AAAAATCTTATCTATGAGTACTATCTTTTCCAAATTGAAAATCCCCCTGATTTTTTTGCTGGTTATTATGGGTCTCCATCTTTCGGTAGATGCCCAGGATGCCATGAATGTCAGGGGTGTGGTTACGGATGCTGCAGGCGAACCATTGCCTGGCGTAAATGTTGTTCTGAAAGGAACCTACAGGGGAGTGGTTACCGACATCAACGGTAATTACCAGCTTGACGTTCCGGCTAATGATGCCGTTTTAATGTTCTCCTTTATTGGTTATACATCAATGGAGGAAACAGTTGGCAACCGCAGGGAAATCAATGTTACCCTGCAGGAAGACCAGAAACGTATTGATGAAGTTCTGGTGATTGGTTACGGTACCGTTACTCGCAAGGACGTGACAACCGCAGTCTCGAGTGTTTCGGTGGAAGACCTGAATGAACGTCCGATCGTATCGGCTGCCCAGGCTATCCAGGGCAAGGCTGCAGGGGTCAACGTATACCGGCCCAATGGTTCTCCGGGAGCCGGAATGGTAGTCCGCGTACGTGGAACCACCTCATTCAACGGCAGCAACGAACCACTCTATGTGGTTGACGGAGTTCCGGTCGACAACATCAATTTTTTATCGCCCACCGATATTTCCAATATCCAGATCCTGAAGGACGCTTCATCTGCAGCCATTTACGGATCACGGGCCGCCAACGGGGTTGTGCTGATTACCACCCGCCAGGCAACTACCGGTGCCAAAGTCTCACTGAATGTTCAGATGGGTGTCAACCAGGTGGCGAACCAGATTGAGTCCTTGAATGCACGGCAGTATAAGGAGCTGATTGATGAACTTCGTCCAGGAGCGATTCCGGATGGTACGACCGACCAGACTGACTGGTTTAATGAGGTGTATGGCACCGGAATTACCCAGAACTATCAATTACAGGTTTCAGACGGAAACGACAGATCGCGTTATTTCGTTTCTGCCGGATATCTGGACGAAAAAGGTGTCTTAAGTTCCACGTTCTTCCGTCGTTACAATCTACGCAGCAACATGGAAACCCAGGTTCGCGACTGGCTCAAATTCGGTCTGAATCTGTCCTATTCCGACAATTCCAGAAACGGGGTAACCACAGGACAGGGATCTAACCGGGGTGGAGTAGTACTGGCGGTTGTCAACCTGCCGACCGCTGCCTCCATCATGAATCAAAATACGGGTTTATACAATCGGGTATTCTTTGGTCAGAACATTACCAACCCCATTGAGTCAATTGAAAATGGAAAGAATAACCTTAATAGCGAAAACAGGCTGATTGCGTCAGGAAGCACTACCATTACCTTCTTGCCCGAACTTGATCTCAAGTCATCTTTAACCCTCGACCGCAGGCATGGAAAAGTGACAGGGTTTACTCCTCCTGTGCATGGAGCCGACAGGAATGACTGGGGAAATGCCTGGGATACCAGGAGCCTGAATACACTGCTGGTATTTGACAATGTGCTGACATATAAGAAGACGTTTTCCGAAAAACATAACTTCGAAGCCATGGTTGGTACCTCCTGGACCGATTCAAAATGGTCGCAAAGTTATATCAACGGGTCTCATTTTAAGGACGCGATAATTCAGACACTGAATGCTGCCAATAAGATTGCATGGAACAATACCGGATCCAATGCTTCGGAGTGGGGGATCATGTCGGTATTCGGACGACTCTCATATAACTATGAAAGCAAATATCTTTTAACCGTTAATGTTCGTGAGGATGGCTCATCCAAACTCCATCCCGACCATCGCTGGGGAACATTCCCGTCGGTATCCGCCGCCTGGCGTTTATCCTCGGAAAGCTTTATGGAGGATTATACCTGGCTCGATGACCTGAAAATCAGGGGTGGCTGGGGACAGACCGGTAACCAGTCGGGTGTGGGAGACTATGCCTATTTGCAGCGCTACAATATTCAGCGTCAGGCCTGGTTTGAAACCGGAAAGGAAGATGCATTGCCGTTGATTACACAGGCGAACCTGAGGACCCGTGACCTTACATGGGAAACCACCACGCAGGTCAGCCTAGGTATGGATGCCACCCTATTCAGGGACCGGCTGACGCTTGCCATGGACTACTATTCGAAACACACAAAAGATATGCTGATGTTTGTGTCATTGCCTGCCGGAGCGGCAGCTTCGAGTAGCATCATCAGGAACGAAGGTGAAATGATGAACCGAGGTTTTGAGATTTCGGCCAACTCCAGAAACTTTACTGGTGCCTTCGGCTGGAATACGGATTTCAATATATCATTCAACCGAAACGAGCTGAAGAGTCTTGAACTTCAGCAGATATACTATGATGCTGAAACAACCGATGCATTCCACCAGACCCGCGTGGTCAGGAATGAGCCGGGTCGGCCACTTGGCGGATTCTATGGATATATCAGTGACGGAGTGGATCCCGAAACCGGTGAGCTGATGTACCGCGACATCAATGAAGACGGTAAGATTACGGCATCCGACAAAACCTATATTGGAGATCCCAACCCCGTGTTTACCTATGGATTAACCAATTCGTTCTCCTATAAGGGATTCAATCTGAATCTATTCATACAGGGCTCCGTTGGAAATGATGTTTTCAACGCCTCCAGAGGAGACACCCAAGGTATGTACGACCTGAAAAACCAATCGACAGAAGTTCTGCGCAGATGGCGTACTCCTGGTCAGATTACCGATATTCCCAAGGCAGGTTTCAACCTGCAACCTTCCAGCTTCTTCGTGGAAGACGGCAGTTATCTGAGACTGAAAGATGTTACCTTATCCTACAATTTCAGGGGAAACCTGCTGACACGTGCCGGAATTGCAAAACTGCAACCCTATCTCACGGCCAGCAACCTGTTTACCCTGACCAATTACAGCGGAATGGATCCGGAGGTGAACGAATGGGGAAACAGCGGAGCCGTACAAGGCATCGACTGGGGAACCTATCCGCATAGCAAGACTTTTGTTTTTGGTGTAAATGTTGAATTTTAATCTGGTGAAAATGAAGACAAATTATATTATAACCATCCTTTCCGTTTTTCTGCTGGCTGCCTGCAATTTGGACTATGAGCCGGTAGATACCTATTCGGATATTACGGAAGGGGTTACCGAGGACAGCATCCAGGTGGTATTCAAAAACAAAGCTGCCGTGCTGTCACACAGGCAAACCCTGCTGAATCTCTATAAAAACGGTCAGGAACACTGGTATCTGGATATGCTGCTGCTGGCCGAATCTCATTCAGACAATGCTTATGCAGGCGCACCCAATGCCGAAACCACGCCTTTTGAGGTGAATTCCATTGAAGGCTCCAACACAAACATGAAGCGCGACTGGAACGGACACCTGGCAAATATCGCACAGGCCAACCGCATGATCGTGAATATTGACAAAGTGCCTGATTCATCACTGACTGAAGCAGAGAGGAACCAATATAAGGCTGAAGCCAAAATTCTCAGGGCCATGATTTATTTTGACATGGTAAGGATCTGGGGCAATGTCCCACTTGTTATCACTACAGCCGGCGATATCACTTCAGAAACCATAACTGAGGTCTATCCGGCCTATTTCCCGCCGCAGACCGATGCGCTGACCATCTATCAACAGATTGAAAAGGACCTGCTCGAAGGACTGCAACATGCACCTGCTACGGACCCGAACGACAAAACACAGATCACAAAGTCTGTTGCCAAGGCACTCTTGGCGAAAGTGTATGCTGAAAAGCCCCTGCGTGATTACGACAAAGTGATTCAGTATGCTGACGAGCTGGCTGCCGATGGATTTGCCCTGGTGGATAACTACAGCGACCTTTTCGATGTTGTGCTTATGGATCCCACACTTCCGCCTTCACAGGCCAACCGGGCCATTGACGCCAAAGCCCGCAATTCAAAGGAAACCATCTTTGAAGCCCAATTCTTTCCGGGAAACACCAACTGGGTAACCTGGATGTTTGGCCGTCCCTTAAATGACTGGAATTTCTATTTCACCTGGCTGAAATGGATCACCCCGTCACGCGACCTGATCAGGGCTTACACCAGCGAGGTAGGTGATAAAAGGTACCAGCAGTCAATCATTTTCTATGAATGTGACTGGAACGTCTACTATCCGTCCAACCAATACCCTTTTATGTATAAAACAAGAAGTGCATACAACAGCATTATCAAAATGCGCTATGCCGACATTCTTCTGTTAAAAGCGGAAGCACTGATAGAAAAAGGGAATTATGCGGCGGCCGCCGAGATCATCAACCAGACACGCCGTCGTGCAGGACTCTCCAATCTTCCTGCTTCGGCTACTGGTAGCAGAGATGCCATCATGGCAGCCTATATGAAGGAAAGACGACTTGAACTGGCTTTCGAAGGACAGCGATGGTTTGACCTGGTTCGCCTCGATAAGGTTGAAGAGGTGATGAACGCAGTGTACGCTAAAGATGAAGGCCGTCCGGCCCAGGTATATCCATTCACCAGTCTGTCCTATATTTTGCCTATTCCTCAGGATGTTATAGATCAGAATCCTAATCTTGTCCAAAATCCTGGTTATTAATTCTGTTTTGTAAACATGAAAAAAGAGATGAACATGAAATCAATAGTTAAGTTTTTCATCATAGCCGGGGCATTGATGCTGACTATGGCATCGTGTGAGGATGAATATGGTCCGCGCAAGGAGTCAACCCCGGTTATAGAATCAGCTACTCTCAATCCGGCTACTCTGACCTTTGGTGATTCTGTCACCCTATCGGTTAAGGTCACTGATCCGGCAACCATGCTGACAACACTCGTGTATGATGTCGTTTCCGAAGGCCGGAACATCGTGTCCGGCGAAATTCCTTTGGTTGGGAATGACTATACCGTAACAAAAAACATCTTTGTTCCGCTTCTCAAAGACCAGGCTGACAATGCCAATGTTCAGGTAAATCTTTTAGCCAGGAACATTCTGAAAGGATCCACTTCACACGAGATTACCGGCCTGACAGGAAAGCGGCCGGTTTATAACCAGCTCTACCTGGTTACCGACGATGGGACAGTTGCTGTCCTGACTCCACGGCAGGATGACAAGAACAAGTTCGAAGGCAGTGACCTGACCTTGGAAACTTCTTTCCGGTTTAAAATTGCCGAAAAGCTTCATGCCGATAAAACCATTGATTATTCAGGTAATGTATATGGTAATGTCAATGGCAAGATGGCCATGATTGACCAATCTGGAGAATCGTTTTTTTCCTATACTCCAGAAGCGGATTATACCAAGATGCTGGTTTTCGACCAAATGGCATTCAGTGTCACCACTACCGGGAGCAATCTGGGGGCAGACGACTTCGCCCTAAGCGCTTTTGGGGAACAGGATATCTATAATGAAACCTTCCGTACACTCACACGAGATATGGAACAAGGCAAAACCTACTCAGTCTTTGGACGTCTTGCCGATCCACAGAATATCTTCAATCCTGATTTCTTTGAACGTGTGGCCGACAATAAAGTCAAGTTTCTTGGCACATCGGGCGAATACACGCTCTATTATAATCCAGTTCGCAAAAATGTCATCGTTGGTGTCGAAAACCCGGCATATCCTGATTATCTGCTGGCATGCGGCTGGGGATTGGGATATCCGACCCACGTTACCTCGGCTGAAATTGGGGCAGTATATCCGGGACATAACCGTACCCACACCAACTGGGGTTTTGGACATGTCATGGATTATGTTCTGCTTCGCAAAATCAGTGATGGTTTGTATCAGGGAACATTCTTCACCCCGGGGGACCATGATCGCTATGCCGGTTTCAAGCCTTTCGAAAACACTGGATGGGCTAACGAAAAGAAAGCCGGAGATTTTACTTTTAGCGGCGAGATGATCATCAAGGGTACAAACGACTGGACCATCCCAAACGGACCGGAAGATCCTGTTGTGGAACCTGCCTTCTATCGGTTCTTTGTGAACCTGAACGAGAAAACTGTACACATCGAAAAAGTAACATTGTAACCTGATGCGGATATTTGGAATAAATATTTTTCTGGCCTTGACCCTGATGCTGGGAACCGTTGCCTGTGGTGATGTCAGCAAGGAAAAAGGGAATGACGAGGATAAGGATAACAACCTGACCGGGGATGTGACCATTTACGTCACAACCAATACCCGGTCACAGGATTTTAAAAAGCAGGCAACTGACTTCAGTGCCAAGAGTAATATGTCACCTTCTACTATCCGTCTGGAACTGGGAACCCGGTATCAGACAATGGATGGCTTCGGGGCTGCCGTAACAGGGTCGACCTGCTACAACCTGATGCAGATGACTCCCGCCAACCGGACAAAGTTCCTGAAGGAAACTTTTTCCACCACCGAAGGGATGGGTCAAAGCTACATTCGGATTGCAATAGGTTGCTCTGATTTTTCGCTGAGTGAATACACCTGTTGTGATACCCCGGGCATTGAAAATTTTGGGCTTACCTCGGAAGAGAATGATTATGTCATCCCAATCCTAAAGGAGATCCTGGCGATCAATCCGGATGTAAAAATCATGGGTTCGCCATGGACCTCGCCCCGATGGATGAAGGTCAATAACCTGACAGAACTGAAACCATTCAATTCGTGGACCAGTGGACAGCTTAATCCCGCCTATTATAGCGATTATGCTACGTATTTCGTTAAATGGATTCAGGCTTTTGAACAGCAGGGGATAAAGATTTATTCTGTGACACCTCAGAATGAACCGCTGAACCGTGGAAATTCCGCATCTCTTTTCATGGGTTGGGAAGAGCAACTTGAGTTTGTGAAAAACCATTTGGTACCCAGGTTCAAAGAGTCATTGTTGCAAACGAAAATCTACCTGTTTGACCATAATTATAACTACGATAACATGGCCGAACAGAACGATTACCCTGTCAGGATTTATGATGCAGGGATCGATGAGGATATAGTTGCCGGTGCCGCATATCACAATTACGGTGGAAATAAATCGGAACTTCTGGATATCCATGAAAAGCATCCGGACAGGGAACTCGTATTTACCGAAACTTCGATCGGAACCTGGAACGATGGACGAAATCTGGAAGTGAGGCTGATTGACGATATGCGGGAAGTGGCTCTCGGCACGGTCAATAACTGGTGCAGGGGTGTCATTGTCTGGAACCTGATGCTTGATAGTGAGCGTGGGCCAAACCGTGAAGGCGGTTGCCAAACCTGTTATGGTGCGGTTGATATCGATAAGTCGAATTACTCGACCATTACCCGGAACTCGCATTATTACATTATCGGGCATCTTTCGTCGGTAGTTAAACCTGGCGCAGTCAGGATTGGAACTTCAGGGTTTTCTGAAGGAGGGTTTTTCCATTCTGCTTTCGAAAATCCGGATGGCACTTATGCTTGTGTTCTCCTTAACAGCAATGCCGCTCCCAAAATGATTACGATAGATGATGGTACGCACCATTTCAGCTACGAAGTTCCGGCAAAGTCGGTGATTTCATACCGTTGGGAGAAATAATGACTAACATGAGACTGGTGGATGCGACGGTCTGAAAGTATAGAAAGACCTGATCTTTTCACCTGGTTCACTGAAAACCTTAAAAATAAGACAAAATGAAAAGTTTAAAATATTGGATCCTGAGTATAGTGGGGTTATTGGGCATGATGTCGTGTACCGATGAAATCACCGAAATAGAGCCTGAAGGAAACCCAGTGCTGGTTATAGAGAACCAGTTTGCTAATGTTCATTTCGGGGATGAACTGCCATTTACTGCCAGTGTGAGCGATAATGTTTCACTGTCGACCCTTACCGCCATTCTCTACTTTGGCGAAGAAGAGGTTTCCCGCACGACCATCCGGACAAAAGAAAACGGTGATTACACTGGTACCATTTCCGTCCCATTTCTGAAGGATATACCGGATGGCACGGCAACTCTCGAGTTTATTCTGACAAATACAACACTCAAAAGGGTCACCAAAAGTTTTGATGTTCCCATTAAAAGGGCACCCTATCCATTTCTGATCCTTGTGACAGAGAATGCCTCCTATCCGATGCTGCCTACAGGTCAGCCCAATGAGTACGCCGCAATTGAAGCATTTCCATCTACCGACCTTCCGGCGTATATCAAAACTCCGGCGATTGATGCAAAAGGACGCGAGATTGTATTTGGCTGGGAAGCAGGAACCGTGATGGAAGGCGTTTCGGCGTATATACCATTTGTGAGTCCAGTGGCGGGAACTTTTGCGGTTACCTTCAATACCAAAACATATCAGGCCGGTCCATTCTTTGAAATTCTGTTCAATGGCCAAAAGATGCATATGGTGGACAAATCCAATTATGAAATCGATGTTGATCTTGCGCAGGGCCAGGATATTAAGGTTGAAGGACTTGAGGATATTGCTGATTGGTGGATCGATGCGGATTACTTCACTGAGAAGACAACCGGTGAATATAAGTTTGTACCCATTACAGGTAAGTACCGCATATCGGCCAACCTTACGCTGAAATATTTCAGGGTGGAAGTACTGTCGGGTACTTCACCTGCTTCGCTGAATGCTGATGGAACAGGTGCAATTTGGATCATAGGGCAGAATATCGGCAAACCTTCGGTTCAGGATCTGGAGGTTGGCTGGGAACCAGCCAGGGCGTTATGTATGTCGCCCATTGGTAACAAAAAGTACCAGGTTACCGTAGTTGGGGGCCTGAATATTCACACTGACGCCATTAACTTCAAGTTTTTCCATCAAAAAGGATGGGGTGGTGAATATGGAAGTGCAACCCTTTCGTCCAACAGTGACCTGATTTTTGTGGGTGACGGCACGAATGGCCGGGACAACGGAAACCTTGGATTACTTCCGGATGTTGTCCTGGAGGAAGGTGCAACGTATATCATCATGGTTGACGTTTCAGCCGGCATCGATAAAGCAGTAATGACAGTTACGAAAAAATAAACGGTAGTTTTAGAATAGAAAAGGTTGTGCATCCCTACGGGGATTGCATGACCTTTTTCGTTTTTGGCTTGGGCATTTAAAGCTTGCTGCAGCCTCCCACCTGAGGCGTCTCGACAAAATTTGATATATTTGCCGCCTGATCAATGAGAGGTAATTTCAACCGATTTATATGAAAGAATATTCGCTCACCAATTTGCAGGAGCTTGAAGCCGAAGCCATTCACATCATCCGTGAGGTAGCTGCCGAATTCCAGAATCCTGTCATGCTCTATTCCATCGGGAAAGACTCATCGGTGATGGTACGTCTGGCCGAGAAGGCTTTTTATCCAGGGAAGGTGCCTTTCCCTTTGATGCACATCGACTCCAAATGGAAATTCCGTGAAATGATTGAGTTCAGGGATAACTACGCCCGTGAAAAGGGCTGGAACCTGATTGTTCATCATAACGAGGAGGGTTTTCGCTCGGGAGTGGGGCCTTTTACGCATGGAAGCAAGGTGCATACCGATATCATGAAAACCCAGGCTTTACTGCATGGTTTATCGTTGCATGGCTTTGATGCCGCATTCGGGGGAGCTCGCCGCGATGAGGAAAAGTCGAGGGCCAAGGAGCGAATCTACTCATTTCGTGACCGGTTTCACCAGTGGGATCCAAAAAATCAGCGCCCCGAACTTTGGGACATCTATAATGCCAAAGTTCATAAGGGTGAATCAATTCGGGTATTTCCCCTTTCAAACTGGACGGAATTGGATATCTGGCAATATATCAGGCTCGAAAATATACCCATCGTTCCTCTTTATTACGCCAAAGAAAGGCCGATCGTTGAAATAGATGGAAACCTGATCATGGTGGATGATGATCGCATGCCGGAAGAACTCCGTAAAAAAGCCGTGATGCGACGGGTGCGTTTCAGGACACTGGGATGCTATCCCCTGACGGGTGCTGTCGATTCAGATGCCGATACCATTGAGAAAATTGTAGAGGAAATGATGACAGTCACCAAGTCGGAGCGAACCACCCGTGTCATCGACTTCGATCAGGAAGCCAGCATGGAGCAGAAAAAGCGTGAAGGCTATTTTTGATTTTTCCATCCACTTGATTCCAGGTTAAATAACTCATTTTGCATCATCATGACAGAAAATATACAGGGACTCGATATACAGGCATTTCTTGATCAGGACCAGAATAAAGACCTCTTGCGTTTCCTGACTGCAGGTTCGGTTGACGACGGTAAATCAACACTGATTGGCCGCCTGCTTTTCGACAGTAAAAAGATTTATGAGGACCAGCTGTCGGCACTCGAGCGTGACAGTAAACGCGAAGGTCACGCTGGGGATGGTATCGATTACGCGCTTCTGACCGACGGGCTAAAGGCCGAAAGGGAACAGGGCATTACCATCGATGTCGCCTATCGGTACTTTTCAACCTCCCGAAGGAAGTTTATTATTGCCGACACTCCCGGACATGAGCAGTATACCCGTAACATGGTGACCGGGGCCTCCACCGCCAATCTGGCGATTATTCTGGTGGATGCCACCAAAGGAATCATCACCCAGACCCGCAGGCACACCTTTCTCGTTTCGCTACTGGGAATCAGGCATGTAGTGCTGGCAGTCAATAAGATGGACCTTGTTGGCTACGATGAATCGGTATTTTACCGGATCTGCGATGATTACCGGAATTTTGTTACCCAACTTGAAATTCCTGATATAGAGTTTATACCACTGTCGGCCCTGCGGGGTGAAAATGTGGTTGAGCCGTCGGCCCTGATGCCCTGGTATCATGGTAAAAGCGTGCTCGAGCACCTGGAAAGTGTCCATGTTGGCAGCGACCGGAATTTCTCGGATTTTAGGTACCCCGTTCAATATGTATTGCGACCTGACAGGGATTTCAGGGGTTTCTCGGCCAGGATCGCCTCAGGCATCGTAAGGAAGGGTGACCGTATAACGGTTCTTCCTTCAATGAAATCGTCAGTCATCACCAGCCTTATTACCTACGAAGGGGAGAGGGAGTATGCCTTTCCTCCGCAGTCGGTAACCATTACCCTGGCCGACGAGATTGATATCTCCCGGGGTGATATGCTCGTTCATCCCGACAATATGCCGAAAGTCGAACGTCATTTTGAAGCCATGCTTGTATGGATGGATGAGAAAAGCATGGAGATGTCGACCCAGTTTTATATCAAGCATACATCCAGTACCACAAAGGCACGGATTGATGATGTCAGGTACAAGGTTGATGTGAATACCCTTGAAAAATCGAAGATTGAAAACTTTCAGCTCAATGATATTGGGAGGGTGGTCATAACCACCAGCAAGCCTTTATACTTTGATCCTTATCGCAGGAACCGCCAAACAGGGTCGTTTATCCTGATCGATCCTGTTAGCCATAATACCTGTGCAGTTGGCATGATTATCGACAAACTCGATCCTCGGCAATTGCCCTCCAGAATCAGCGATTCCGACAAGGTAAGCATTGCCCGTGGGCATTCGCTGGTGACTGGACAGGAGAGAGAATCACGTTACAACCAGAAAGGCTCTACCATCTGGATTACCGGACTGCACGGTTCGGGCAAGAATGAACTGGCTTTTATACTTGAACGAAGGCTTTTCGGGGCTGGCGCTGTGGTGGTCGGACTCGATGGCTCGTCAGTGAGGGCAGGTTTGACCCGGGAACTGGACTATTCTCCTTCTGACAGGGCAGAACACCTGAGACGGGTGGCTCACCTTTGCAGATTGCTGAATGATCAGGGAATTATCACTATTTGCTCTTTTATCTCTCCCAATCAGCATGACCGTGAGCAGGTTGCCGAAATCATCGGTCGTGAAAGGTTCCACCTGGTTTATATGAACGCTTCCATTGGATATTGCAGAAATAACAAACCGGAATTGTATGAAAAGGCTGACAGGGGTGAGACAGAGAATCTTCCCGGAGTGGATATCCCATTTGAGGCACCTGAGAGCGCAGCATTTGTTTTTGATCCTGGTACAAACGAAAGTAATCTCGAATTACTGGTAGGGTATCTTTCAGATCAGCAAATTTTTCCGCTGCAGTAGTGGCATCATTTAAAAATGAAGGATGCCACCTGTATAAGCTGATGTAGTTCATATTGTACCTGTGGTTTCATCATCGGGTTCAATGCCGGATAATCGCCTTGGCAGGACAGAACTGAGTACGGTTTAATTTTACTTTAAATCACTCATTGCGAATAGGCTGGACCTTTCAATCCATCTATTTTAGATTAATTTCGTAATCGATTACAAATTGAAACCAAAAAAGAAAGAATATGACAATCAGTCCATTGCAACAGGAAAGGGCAAAATATCAGCCCAAACTTCCCAAATCACTTCGCGGTGCAGTAAAGATCGTGGAAGGTGAAAAGACCCAATCGGTTGATGACCAGATAGATATTGCTAAATTATTTCCCAATACCTATGGTATGCCCTTGCTTACTTTTGAAGCAGGTGAAAAGGCTGAAGCCATGGGTCCCGTGAATGTTGGTGTGATTTTGTCGGGCGGTCAGGCGCCAGGTGGCCACAACGTGATTGCCGGCATTTTTGATGGAATCAAAAAACTGAATCCCGACAGTAAATTGTACGGCTTCCTGGGAGGTCCCGGAGGACTGGTTGACCATAAATACATGGAAATAACTGCCGATTACCTCGATGAATACCGGAATACCGGCGGATTCGACATTATTGGTTCAGGACGTACCAAGCTGGAAGAAACCGAACAGTTTGACAAAGGTCTCGAAATACTGAAAGAACTGAATGTCAAGGCTCTTGTGATCATCGGGGGTGACGACAGCAATACCAATGCCTGCGTTCTTGCCGAATATTACAAGGCAAAGGC
>DIFU01000055.1:12875-28040 GCA_002419285.1 Prolixibacteraceae bacterium UBA5740
TGGCACTTCATCAAGTTGATGGGAAGATCGGCATCACACATCGGACTCGAATGTGCGCTGAAGACCCAGCCTAATGTCTGCCTCATTTCGGAAGAAGTGGCCGAAAAGAAACAGACACTGCACGAGATTGTTGATTACATTGCCGGGATCGTTGCAAAGCGCGCGGCAAATGGAAATAATTTTGGGGTTGCCCTGATTCCTGAAGGTCTGATCGAGTTTATTCCTGAAATGAAAATTCTGATTTCGGAATTGAATGACCTTCTGGCGGAAGGCTCTGAAACAGAAGTTGAATTCAAGTCAATCGTGGATGAAAAACTTCGCAGGGAGTTTGTTGCCGGAAAGTTGAGTGCCGATTCATCAACGCTGTATCAGTTTCTGCCTGCTGGCATTGCCAATCAGTTGACGGCTGACCGCGATCCCCATGGAAACGTACAGGTTTCATTGATCCAGACTGAAACACTGCTTGGTGAGATGGTGAAAAAGCAGCTGTCGAAGATGAAGAAGAAAGGGGAATTTAAAGGCAAATTCAATACCCAGTATCACTTCTTCGGATATGAAGGCCGCTGTGCCGCCCCTTCCAATTTTGATGCCGATTATTGCTATTCACTTGGTTATACCGCTTCGGTATTGATCGGGCAAGGCAAAACAGGGTATATGGCTTCGGTTAGAAACCTCACTGCCCCGGCAGAAGAGTGGATTGCGGGAGGTGTTCCGGTAACCATGATGATGAATATGGAACGTCGTCACGGCCACATGAAGCCAGTCATCCAGAAAGCGCTCGTTCTTCTTGACGGTGCTCCCTTCCTCTATTTCGCCGCGAACCGCGACAAATGGGCTGAAGAGACTTGCTTCGTTTACCCTGGGCCTATCCAGTATTTCGGACCCTCGACCGTATGTGATCAGCCTACCAGAACACTACAGCTCGAACAAGCATAATAAAAAAAGTAAGCCGGATCTCTCCGGCTTTCTTTTTTTGGTTGAAGACAGAGGCTTACCTTCGGTGTGCCTCTGTTTCTATATGATGTCAGAAAGTGGCTGATATTTGAATGACCGGACGGCTTACTGGTCTCACCTGTACCGGGACGATCTCGTATCCGTAGCGGTTATGTACCATGTATACATCGCCAACCCGATAGTAGGGTGCTCCGTGGATGCTGACCCTTACTGCTCCGTAGGGAAGATCGTTAAAAACCAGCCCAATCGGATTTTCAATCCAGATGTAACCTACTCCAGGCCTGTAGTTGTAAAAGTGGCCTGCATGATAGTAGTATTTTCCTTTCTTGCCGTGATAAACTTCAGGCTTTACTTTGAAATGCCTGACGGTATGACCGTACTGCGGAACGTATCTGTATTCCTTGTAACCCCTGAAGTGCTCAGGCACGCCATATCTGTTGTCAGACTTGTAGGCTGAATAGTTTTTGGCGGATTTCTTTTTTGCATCGTGGTACCTGATGTCACGTTCAGCCCTGTTTTGGTTGTGGTCGAACTTGGCATGATTGCGGTAATCATCTCTCTTTTCAAGTTGATAACCCTTGTTTTTATCATTTTCATTACCGCGATTATCATTTTTACCATTGCGGCCAGGCTGGCCAGCTGCTGCGAATACTGCGCCCATCAGCAAGATGGTGACAAACAGTGATAATTTCCGTGTTTTCATGGCTTTGAATTTTAAAAGTGGCTTCTTTTTTCGATTCTTTACAATCTGTAATGAACTTAACTGATGCTTTGCAAAGCTTGTGCCAAATTCTGTTTTGCATGTATGAAGGCATGGTAAGGTGTTGATAAACAGTATTATGGATGGTGATTTTTTGTGAATTCAATTGAGTCGACCTGATCAACTCTTTGAAAACTGTGTTTCCAATCTGATCTGCAGATTGTATTTCATCTTTTTGTACTTTTGAAGACTGATTATAAATAAATGCATTGCAGAAGGATTGGGAAGAATTCTGGCCATAGATTATGGGAAAAAACGAGTTGGGTTAGCAGTCACCGATCCCCTCCAGATGATCGCGTCGAGGCTTGATACCGTGATGGCCAATACGGTCTGGAGTTTTCTTGACGACTACTTTAAGAAGGAGACAGTCGATCGGGTAATCGTTGGATATCCGCGTCAGCTCAACAACGAACCTTCCGAATCGGTGGTTTACCTGAACCCATTTCTGAAAACATTTTCAAAGCGGTACCCTGCCATCCCGGTTGAATTGGCCGATGAACGCTTCACTTCAAAGCTGGCACATCAGGCGATGCTTGACGGAGGCCTGAAAAAGAGTGATCGCAGAAACAAGGAATTGGTGGATGGGATTAGCGCCACTATCATTTTGCAATCATGGCTTGAACAAAACAGATATAAGATATGATTTATCCGGTAACAGTTTATGGCGATTCAGTTCTCAGGAAAGTGGCACAGCCTATAGGGCCTGACTATCCAAACCTGAACGAAGTGATTGCCAATATGTGGGAAACCATGTATGTGGCTGATGGTGTTGGCCTCGCCGCACCCCAGGTCGGCCTGCCGATCCGTATTTTTGTTATTGATGCCTCTGCTGGTGCCGATGAGGATCCGCCATTGAAGGATCTGAAAATTACCTTCATCAATCCTGAATTGCTCGAAAGAAGCGGTGAACCCTGGGTGATGGAAGAAGGTTGTCTCAGCCTTCCCGAAATCAGGGAAAATGTTTCCCGTCCCGACAGGGTGAAAATCCGTTATGTTGATGAAAACTTCATTCCCCATGAGGAGGTTTACGATGGTTTCATGGCACGTGTTATCCAACATGAATACGATCATCTTCAGGGTGTTCTCTTTATCGATTATCTGTCACCCCTGAAGAGAAAGATCCTGAAGGGAAAATTGATCAGCATTGCCAAAGGGAAAGTCCAGCCTTCTTATCGGATCAAAGTTCCTGTAAGTTGAATTTAATTGTACATTTGTTCGAAACAAGATGCTTTTTCGGAAGTTATGTTCGAACAAATACTAAGGAAAACTCCATTTCTGCGAATAGGCATACCTTACATTGCCGGAATTGTCTGTTCAGAGTTTAGTCCGGTTACTCCATTCCCGGGATGGCTGCTGATTTACCTCGCTTTATTTTTGCTTATCCTTCTTTGTCTCATCGTATTTCGGTCACAAAGGAATGTCTTGTCGGGTGCGTCTCTCCATTTTTTGTTCCTGTTGTCGGGTCATTTCAATGCGACTATGGTCAGGCAAATTCAGCCCATGCCCGAAAGGGGTGCGTTTGTGGCTACCTTGCTTGAGTCACCGGTCGAAAAGCCACGGTCGTTCAAGGCTGAATGCAGGATAAATTGGTTGGTTGGAGAGGATACGCCAAGGTTTCAGGAAGAATCCGTCATCATCTATTTTGCCAAATCCGTACGTGTTCCCGTGCTTCGCCCGGGGAGCCGGATTGTGAGTGATGCCCTGCCTGAACCCATTCGTAACAGCGGGAATCCCTACGCGTTTGACTACCGGGGATATATGGAACGCAGGGGCATCAGGCGACAAATTTACATCCCTGATGATTGCTGGCTTCAAATGAGTGACCGACCACATCCCGGATTGAGAATCAAGGCTGAGAGAACCCGTGAACGGTTGATTTCGATATACCGTGAAAATCATCTTGAAGGAGATGTCCTGGAAATTCTCTCAGCGCTGACCCTCGGATACAAAAAATCTTTGGATTCTGACGTCAAACAGGTTTTTGCCAATACCGGAGCCATGCATGTGCTGGCAGTTTCGGGATTGCATGTTGGTATCGTTTTTATGGCATTCAATACGATTTTCTCATTCCTGAAGCGTCGACGCCGTACCCGGATCATCTTTCTTGCCGGTGCGTTGGCTGTGCTTTGGGGATACGCTTTTCTTACCGGACTATCACCTTCGGTGCAGCGTGCTGCCTTGATGTTTAGCTTTGCACAGATTGGTCTTGTTATGCGGCGGCCGGTCAATATTTACAACACCATATCAGCGTCAGCGGTCATGTTGCTGGTTGTCGATCCCCGGTTGCTATCTGATGCAGGATTTCAGCTATCCTATGCTGCCGTTTTGGCGATTGTTTATTTCCAGCCGAAAATCAGTGCGGTCATTTCGTCAAGAAATAAAATCTTCAACTATTTTTTTGGGCTATTGTCTGTTTCAGTGGCAGCCCAAATAGGCACAGCCGCAATCTCGTGTTACTATTTTCGTCAGTTTCCTGTCTGGTTTTGGATCACCAATATTGTGGTGATTCCGGCGGCCTTTTTTCTTATTTTGCTGGGAGCCTGTATTTTGATCTTCAGTCCTTTGCCCTTGGTTTCAGGCTTCCTGGCATCCATCGCCTCGTGGATAGTCGAAACGGTGGTTCAATTACTGCACTGGATTGAATGCTTGCCTGGTGCGGTTTATGACGGATTTGCCTTTAATCAGTATTCACTGGCTTTTTCCATTTTTGCAATCCTTGCCATGATTCTGTTTATGGAATCACGGAATATTCGGTATGCCATGGCTGTGCTGATGTCGGCCGGTCTTTTTGTGTTCAATGCATCCATCATGGAATGGAAGGGAAATCATCAGTCCACAATCATCGTTTACGACTTGCCTGAGCCGATGGTCCATGTGATCCATGGAAAAATGAATTATCTGTTCGTTCCCGACAGTCTGAAGCAGGATGCTGACCAGAAATATGAGGTAATGAGTGTGATAAAGGAAAGAAGTCTGCATAAGCCGGTATGCCTTGGATTCAGTGAAACCTTTACCGACCGTCTTCTGATGAAAACGGCAAACTGGATATTTTACATGGATTACACTATTGCCCTTCCTGGGAGTACCTTGGAGCAAATCAGGGTGATTCAGCCGGACGTATGGCTGCAATACCCAACATATAATGAATCCAGCATCCTTGATGATTCACCCCTGGTTGTCACTCCCCGTTTCTTTGGTGACTTGAATAAAACTCCGGCTCAAATGCACATCTTATCCAAAGAAGGAGCGTATATAATTGACCAGTCCTTATCATCCAGAGAACCATGGCAATAGGCAGCTTCTGTCAGGTTGTATAAAATAATTAGCAATTTCATTGTTTTATGCGTTATTTTGTGTCGTATAATTGCAAGCTATGAAAGTTGTAATTGCCGGCGCCGGTGAAGTGGGAACACACCTGGCCAGGATGTTAAGCAGAGAGAATCATGACATCATCTTGTTGGATGATGATCCCGAGAAGTTGAGTCAGATTTCGCGGGATGTAGATCTCCTAACCATAAACGGGTCAGCGCATTCTTTTGTTGACCTGAAGCAGACAGGGCTCAATAAGGCAGACCTGTTTATTGCGGTCACTCCCTATGAAGAAAGAAATGTGCTTGCCTGCACAATGGCCAGCTATCTTGGGGTAGGCCGTACCATCGCCAGGATCAACAATTCGGAATATCTGCAGGAAAGGTATCGTGAGAAACTCAAAAACCTGGGAATCCATGAACTGATATATCCCGAAAGTCTTGCCGCAAAGGAAATAGTCTCTTCGGTCAAGCTGACAGGAACACGCCAGATGATTGAATTTTCAGGCGGGAAACTGGTTCTTCTCGCGATCAAAATCCGGTCGAACGCCCCTATCGTAAATCATACCCTGGAGGAGCTCCATAGCCGCATTCATGATGTCATAGCCGTTGCGATAAAACGTGAAAAGGATACGATTATCCCGCAGGGGAAAGATTATATCAGGAATAATGATATCGTCTTTTTCGTGACTAACCGTTCGGCCCAGAAAATGGTCTTTGAATTGGCTGGCAAGGAATTGTACGAGATCAAAAACATCATGTTTTTGGGCGGCAGCCGGATCGCACAAAAGACCATCGAAAAGATGGGTGACCAATACCGGATTAAAGTGATAGAGATTGACAAGGAACGCTGTGAACGTTTGGCCGATAAATTTGAGAATGTTCTTGTGATCAATGGGGATGGCAGGGACGTTGATTTGTTAAAAGATGAGGGTCTCGAAAAAATGGATGCCTTTATTGCCACCACTGGCAGTTCAGAAACCAATATGCTTTCATGTCATCTGGCGAAGATGTATGGCATCAAGCGTACCGTTGCCGAGGTCGAAAACTTTGCTTTCATGGGGATTGCCGAAGGAATGGATATCGGTACCATGATCAACAAAAAGCTGATTGCGGCCAGTTATATATACAGGTTCACCCTGAATGCCGAAATTTCGACGGTCAAGTGCCTGACCGCTTCCGATGCCGAGGTTTTCGAGTTTGTAGCCAAGCCGGGAGCCCGCATCACCCAGAAGCCCATCAAGGATCTTGATTTTCCGGAGGAAGCCAAAATTGGGGGAATCGTCAGGGATAACCAGGGTTATGTGGCTGATGGCAAAACCCAGATACTGGAAGGTGATAAAGTTGTGGTATTCACTTTGCCGTCCGGAATCAAGAAGCTTGAGAAATTTTTTAAATAATAACTGCTTACTTCTTACCGGATGAACGTAAAAATTATCGCCAGGGTACTTGGACTGCTCCTCGTGGTAGAAGGACTCTCGATGCTGGTTGCGATGCTGGTTGCCCTGTTATACCAGGGGCCTGATGTGACTTCATTTCTTGTTTCCTCGCTGATTTGCATAATACCCGGACTTGTAATCGCATTTCTGACATCCAAAGCACCCAAGAACATTTCAAAACGTGAAGGATTTGTCATCGTTTCCCTGGTGTGGCTGGTTTTTTCACTTTTCGGCAGTATTCCATACGTCATCAGCGGATCTATCCCAGACTATACCAATGCTTTTTTTGAAACCATGTCGGGATTTACCACCACAGGTTCCTCCATACTCGAGAACATTGAGGAGCTTCCCCATGGTATCCTTTTCTGGCGAAGCCTGACCCAGTGGCTTGGAGGTATGGGTATCATCGTACTGTCGCTTTCGTTTATGCCAATTTTTGGAATCGGGGGTATGCAGCTTTTTGCAGCCGAGGTTCCCGGTCCCACCCCTGATAAGATCAGCCCAAAGATTCATCAGACAGCCCGGATGTTATGGCTTATCTATATCTTGTTTACCACCCTCGAAACCTTGTTGTTATGGGCTGGAGGTATGTCTCTCTTCGACAGTGTAAATCACTCACTCACCACCATGGCAACCGGAGGATTCGGAACCAAGCAAGACAGTATTGCCCATTGGGACTCGGCATATATACAATATGTGATTATTTTCTTCATGATCCTTGCCGGAACAAATTTTTCCCTGTCTTACCTCGTTTTGAAGGGAAAAGTTTCAAGGCTCTATAAGGATGAAGAATTTAAGTATTACATCTTCTTTATTGTTGGATTTACCATCATTATTTTCAGCGGGTTGCTGATTACCTCAACGTTGGGGGTTGAACAGGCCTTCAGGGATTCCCTTTTTCAGGTAGTCTCCATCATCACGACAACGGGTTTCGCAACGGCCGACTATGTTCTATGGGCACCTATACTCACCATCCTGATCTTTGCGCTTTTCTTTTTTGGCGGTTCCGCAGGCTCAACAGGTGGAGGTATTAAAATAATGCGCATCGTGGTTTTGCTGAAAAACAGCTATTATGAATTGAGAAGAATTGTACATCCGAATGCGGTTATCCCAGTGAGATTCAACCAACATTCGGTTGATTCCAAAACTGTGAACAATGTGCTTGCTTTCTTCATGTTTTACATGCTTGTTTTCTTTCTCAGTTCCATCATATTCATGTTGTTTGAGCCTGACATGGCAACCGCCATGGGAGCTGTGGCAACCAGTCTGGGAAATATCGGTCCGGGAATTGGTGATGTAGGACCATCGCAGACTTTCTTATCCATACATCCGCTGGGCAAATGGTTTTTGTCATTCCTGATGATGCTGGGACGTCTGGAACTCTTTACCGTTCTGGTGCTGTTTTCACCATCCTTTTGGAAACACTAGTTTTTGATATTCGGTTTCTGATCCGGCAAGGAATTAAATCAGGAGCTTTCCTTTTCCTTTCCTGATTATGATTGGCTCTTCCCCCGTAAAGTCGACTATGGTGGAAGGAACCAGTTCGCCATATCCCCCATCAATGACCAGATCGGCAATATCCCTGAATTTTTCGTAAATCAGCTCGGGGTCAGTGGTATATTCAATAATCTCGTCGTCGTCGTGGATGGATGTGGAAACAATGGGATTACCCAACTCCCTGACAATATCCCGGATGATGTTGTTGTCGGGAACCCGAATACCTACAGTCTTCTTTTTTCCCTTGAAATATTTTGGGACATTGCTGCTCCCTTCGAGGACGAAGGTAAATGGACCTGGAATATTTTTCTTGATGATTTTGAAAACCTGGTTTGAAATCGGCCTGGCGTAAAACGAAAGATGGCTGAGGTCGCTGCAGATAAACGAAAAATTGGATTTTTCAATGTCGACCCCCTTAATACGGGCCACTTTTTCAACTGCCTTGGCGTTCGTAATATCGCAGCCCAATCCGTATACCGTATCGGTTGGGTAAATGATCACGCCCCCTTGTTGCAATACATCCACCACTCTGCGGATGTCCCTCTCATTTGGGTTCTCGTTATACAATTTTAAAAACATAGGATTCCTGTTTTGCTGCATAAAAATATAATTTTAGTTTTAAAGCCCGGAATTTGACTTCAATATAAGTGATCACTCCTGAAATAATAAAAACGACTGACGGCTCTGATACGCTCTATGTTAAGGATATGGATGAGCATTACCATTCGGTGCACGGAGCATTGACCGAATCGGAACATGTGTTTATCAGGAATGGCTGGAAAGCCTTGGGAATAAAATCATCGGTTTCGATATTCGAGGTAGGTTTTGGAACCGGACTGAATTGCCTGCTTACCGCATTGAGAGCCTCGGAAGAAGGTCGCGATGTAACCTACATTACCATAGAGAAATACCCGCTCGAGCCCAAAGTTTTTTCCATATTAGACTACGGCCGTTTTTTCGGTGAGAGAGGACAGGAGGTTTATCAAAAAATCCAGCTCGCCACCTGGAATGAAATGACTTTATTGTTTCAGGGCTTCCGGCTTTTAAAAATTGAGGCCGATTTGTTGTTATGGGACGGATGGTCAGGAATCCAGGCTGATCTTATCTATTTTGATGCTTTCGGGCCTGATAAACAGCCTGAAATGTGGAGTCCTGATATATTTACGAAAATTGGCGGAATCACGGGCCCGGGCGGCATCATGGTGACATACTCTGCCAAGGGAGAAGTGAGAAGGCGCATGGCCTCAGCTGGCTTTTTGATGGAAAGGTTACCGGGACCTCCCGGAAAAAGGGAAATGCTAAGAGGTATTAGAAAATAATGCCTGAGCTTAAAAAAATGAATTATCTTCGCAACTTCATTTTGCAATACAAATCAGATGATTAACAAAGACATCAAGACAAAGGAAGAAAAGTTAAGCTATGCGCTGGGAATGAGTATTGCCAGCAATTTGATCAACTCAGGGGTCAAATCTCTCAATATAGATTTGTTTGCCCAAGCTTTGAAAGATTTATATGCAGGAAAACAACCTGCGATCACTCCGGATGAAGCCAACCAAATTCTGGACAGCTTCATGAATGGCAATGCCGGGAAGGATGCCGAACAAAACCTGCAGGATGGATTGGCTTTCCTGACCGAAAACAGTGTACGTGAAGGTGTTGTCCAGCTGGATAGTGGTTTGCAGTATGAGGTATTGACCGAAGGGACTGGAAAAAAACCCGGACTGAAAGATAAAGTGAAATGTCATTACCATGGAACCTTGATCGACGGAACTGTTTTCGACAGTTCGGTGCAAAGGGGTAACCCCGCCGAATTTCCGGTATCGGGTGTGATCGGTGGCTGGGTCGAAGCGCTGCAATTGATGCCCGTTGGGTCAAAATACCGGCTTTTTATTCCCCCGGACCTGGCTTACGGATCCAGGGGAGCAGGTGGATCCATTGGTCCCAATGCAACCCTTATTTTTGATGTG
Organism: Prolixibacteraceae bacterium UBA5740; assembly: GCA_002419285.1. GTDB lineage: Bacteria > Bacteroidota > Bacteroidia > Bacteroidales > Prolixibacteraceae > UBA1413. Next base: position 22,801 of record DIFU01000055.1, read on the forward strand.
GAATTATTGGAAATTGTATAATAATCATAATATCATTTAAAAACATGAAGATTAAATCTCTCTTTTTTCTGGCAATTGTTGTTGCCTTTATTTCTGCCAGCTGCCAGCAAGGTGGTGCAGGTAAAAAAATCAAACTGGAATCTGAAATCGATTCTACAAGCTATGCCCTTGGTGTGTTGATCGGCCAGCAGAACAAGCAGGGTCTGGAAACATTTCCCGGTGGAACTGAACTGAACCTCGATGTCATGGCTGAAGCCTTCAGGCTCTACCTGAAAGGTGAAGCAACCATTATGGAACCCGAACAAGCCAATGAAGTAGTCGGGAATTTCTTTGACAAAAAACAGAATGAAACTTCACAGAAGAATCTGGAAGAAGGTAACGCATTCCTCGAAAAAAATAAGGCTCGCGAAGGCGTGGTAACTACTGCCAGCGGTCTACAGTATGAAATTGTCACTGAAGGAACCGGGCCAAAGCCAGCTGAGTCTGACGTTGTAAAAGTACATTATCATGGAACTACCATAGATGGCAAGGTATTCGATAGTTCTGTCGATCGTGGCGAACCCGTCGAATTCCCTGTTGGTCAGGTTATCCAGGGATGGGTGGAAGCTCTCCAGTTGATGCCCGCCGGCTCAAAATGGAAATTGTATATTCCAAGTGAACTCGGTTATGGCGTCAATGGGGCAGGAAGTGATATCGCACCGAATTCTGTGCTAATTTTTGATGTTGAACTGCTTGAAATTGTAACTCCAAAACAATAAACTTTGCAGGAATACCATCTGTGATCTGATCACAGCTAAAATTAATTCATTATGAGTCTTTTATTGAAAGGGAAATTGTCCCGTATCCTCGACCCTGAAAGCGGCATGTCAAAAGCTGGTAATCAGTGGAAAAAGCAAGAGTTTTTGATTGAAACAACCGACCAGTTTCCGAAAAAGGTATGCTTTACCGTCTTTAATGATAAGGTATCGGTACTTGCCGGATTAAAGCCGGGTGATGAGATTGAAGTCTCCTTTGATGTGGAATCCAGGGAATTTAATAATAAATTCTACCACAATCTGAATGCCTGGAAGATTGAAAAAGTTGGCCTTCAAAAGGCTAACGGTGATTTCCCCCCGCCATTGACAGCTGACGATATGCCGGAGGAATCTTTCGACGACCAGCCTGGTGACTTGCCCTTTTAGTTCTTAAGACTTCCCTGACTGCATCCTGCGCTTTTATGGCCGGTATCATCTGATTACCGGTTAAATAGGGCATGATGCAGTTTTTTTTTTCTTCAGTGATCGCGCGTAAAGACAAAAGTCTCTGCTGAACTCATTTTTGGCGCGAAATGATAGCCCTCCTGGTCAAATGCTTTCATCTCTTCCGGATCGGAAATCCCGTTTTCCAAAATAAACCGGGTCATCATTCCCCTTGCTTTTTTGGCATAAAAGGAAACCATCATGTATTTTCCGTTTTTCAAATCCCTGAATTCGGAAGTAATTATTTTGCCCTTTAACTTTTTCTGGTCAATACTTTTAAAATATTCATTCGAGGCAAGGTTTACCAGAATCGGACTTCCGCTTTCTTCAATGGCCAGATTGATCTCCCTGACAATTTTATCTTTCCAGAAAATGTACAGGTCATTTTTTCGCCCGGTTTTTAATTTGGTGCCCATCTCCAGACGATGGGGCTGAATCAGGTCGAGGGGCTTAAGTACGCCATACAGGCCCGACAAGATCCTGACTCTTTTCTGTGCTTCAACCAAGAATTCTTCTTTAAGTGATGAGGCCGACAATCCATCATACACATCTCCGTCAAATGCCAGGATGGCTTGTTTCGATTTCTCTGGTGAGGGATCCCACATTTGATATCGGCCGTAATTGAGTTTGGCCAGGTTAGGAGATATCGACATTAAATCAGATAATCCTTTGGCTGACATTTTTTGCAGGTATTTTATCAGCTTTTCCGTGTCTTCCCGGAATACAGGCAGGGTAAAGTCACTGATCTGTTGCTGTGGATCAAAATTCAATGATTTGGCTGGTGATAGTACGATAAGCATAATCTGGATTTTTTGGCATAAACAAGCAGGTAGGCTGAAAGTTCTTGGTTGTTGACATGAAGATACATAACTTCTCAAAGGTTGTCTTATTTATTGGAGAGGAATTTCACTTCATTTTAAGGACTTCAATCAATAAAACCGGAAGTTGTAGCGGTTGTTTCGCGTAAAATTCACCTCGTACGAAAACATGACCTCGTGGGTCCCGAATTGCTGACGTGAAAAACGGGATACCGGAAACTCAAATATGTATCCGAATCGCATGTTCCTGCTGAACACCCATTGGAGAGTCGCTCCGGCTGATTCATTGTAACGGTAAAATCCTCCCATCCAGAATTTGGGATACAGCAGAAAGTCGAGTGACGGATTGATTTCCAATGGGGCTCCCCTGACCAGCATGAAGCGAATGGAGGGCTTGACAAAAACATGGTAGCTCAAACGGTAAACCTTACTGCCCGAAAGAAGATAGTGGCGCAGCTCTGAATAGGTGTTGAGCCTGGAAACATCACTGCTGTACTCCAGTTGAATCAATCTTGGCACCGACAGGCTTATCTGGTAATCATCCGATTGCAACAAAATACCGAAGCCAAAATTGGGAATCAGGTACTTCTCAATCACCCCTTGAAAAGCGGGATCGTAATCATAATCGGGGTCATACGTGTTGTAATTGTCCAGGTTGTTGCTGTACCCGGTAATGCCAAACCGAAGCCCAAAATGCAGGTATGATCTCCAATTGGTTTCAATACGGTATGAATAGTCACCCAGCAGGCTGATTTTACGTTCCTTGCCGAGCCTGTCGTTCAGGATATGCAGTCCCCAACCGGCATGCTGCCTGAAATGTTGCTGCTGAAAAGTGAGCGACTGGGTTGAAGGTGCTCCCTCCATCCCAATCCATTGCCTTCGGATATTCATCATGTATCCTGTGCCATACCAGGTTCCTGCATAGGCTGGATTGGCAAGCTGCATGTTAAAATTGGACTGGGAATATACTGCATCTGTTTGTGCTGCCGCAGGAATGGTGATTGCCAGGCCGGTTACAACGGTCATGAATATGAATAAGATCCTATTCATGGCTTTTCATCCCTTTGATGTTGGTATTCAGGTAAATGCTGCCAGTTGAAGGTTCCTGCCCATTCCCGGGGTCGAAGCGGTAAAAGTAGGTTCCAGCCGGAAGGATTGAATGAAAGGGATTCATCCCGCGGTTTGGGCGGCCATCCCAGAAGGCATCCTCTGAGCCCCAGAAATCAATGTTCCCGTATTTTTCCTGCCCATAAAGCAATTGGCCATAACGGTTAAAAATCCAAATTCTTGCATCAGGATAATCTTCGATGCACCGTATGTAAAACCTATCGCCTATGCCATCACCGTTGGGTGAAAAACCATCCGGAATAAGGAATTCGCAAGGTTGCCCGGGCGGATTGTCAATGTCCGGATCTTCCGGATCCTCCGGCTCTTCCGGTTTGGCTTCTATCGTAATGATGACCAGGGCAGAATCAATCATCTCCATACTGTTGAGGATTTTGTAACCGATGGTATCAGTCCCGGAATAACCCTGATCCGGTGTATATTCAATCTGGAATTGGGCATTCAGAAATGCAGTGCCATGAATTGGGTGTCGACTGGTTAGAATTTCACTGTCCAAGGTATGGATGCCGAAACAATCATCATCATTGTCGAGTATTCGTACCAAGCCATTTTCATCCTCTTGAATGGTGATACGATCGTCGATTGCGGTCGGTTTACTGAAAATCACTATCTGCTGTGGGCATTCCTTGATCATGTTCCCCTGGTGTGTAACAGTCCACTTAAAATCTGTGTATCCGGCTTGAAAGGTTCCAGAGGCATTATCGGTACCGTTCCGACTGTTTTTTACTTCTACCGGTCCGCATGCAAAGCCTTTTGAGAGTTCAGGCAAGTCGATCCATTCACTGCAAACTGCCGGATCCAGGGTGTATTCAATGGTTTCTTCGGGGCAGTTTACGATGGGTGTGGCGACATCGTTAACAACAATTTTCTGCTCAAGGGTATCCTTTATTCCGTCAAACCAGGTGATCTGCCACTGGTTGATGGTTTCACCAACCGGGAATTCATCGTTTACTGGCCATGCCGAAATCAGCTCTATCTTATCCCTGTTTAGGGTACACGATTTGATGACAGGGTCTTTACGGAGCACTACAGCCGTGCATTTGCCGGGATCTGCATCTTTGGTCACCAGGGCATCCGGAATATATGATAGTTTTTTGAGGGTGTCAAGAACGGTTACTTGGGTTGTGCATTCAAGGATTCTATCGTGATAAGAGAAGTATCTTACTGGCCATTCTCCAACCTTTGTGTAATTCATTGTCCCGGCATAATTTATTTTTACTGAGTCCTTATCGCAAGGAGGTAGGATTTTCAATGGCTGATCATCGATTTTCGTTCGGCAAAATTCGTCCAGATAAAGTGTTTCCTTTTCTTTGCATGGAATCTTGAGGTAATCATTATTCTCAACAGTAATATAGAACCGACAGATGCTGTCATTGCCACTTCTGTCAGAAACATTGTAGTCTACATATATTGTCCCTACTTTGATAGGCTCAAAAGCTGTTTTTGAATCACTCCTTATAGGCCAATAATGGTTATATCCACATTCATCTTCAATTATTGGCCTCGGAAATCTTGTAAAAGTATAAGAGCAAGCTTCTTTGTCAATGTAAATAATAGTGTCATTTGGGCAAGTTAGATTAGGTTTAATGCTGTCAATTCGAAGTACTGCTATGTTACTTGTATCATGGCACACATCCATATTTGTGATTTTTGCCCGATAATTCATTTTATCATTGGTATCCTTTCGGGCATTGACATGGTATTCTTTACCTGATTGAATCAAATCCGTAATCCAAATGCTTGTGTTTACGGCCTTATATTGCCAGGTGATGGTTGTATAATTTTCTGCTCCGACACTAAATATGACAGGATCGCCTTGGCAAACATAAACATCCAGTGGATCCTGGTTTATAATCACATCCTTAACAAGCTCAAAATCATCGGAAAGCAGACTGAATTCTGTGTTTTCAGGCAGTACAGCGCGTACGAAGACTTTATAATTTCCGGATACGGTCAAACGGTTTGTAGGAAAAGCGATGCCTCTCAGTGAATCAGGGGGACTTAAAATCTTCAGGTCATCGGAAAGATGAATGCCCGTGGTGTCGGTTCCATGAACAAA
>DIFU01000061.1 GCA_002419285.1 Prolixibacteraceae bacterium UBA5740
CACATGGTACCTTTTATGAAGGTGACCTCAGTTATATTGAAGGTTTGGTTAACTATCGGTATCAGCCATATGCCAATTTAAGTGTTAAGTTCACCTATTCCGATTTTACATTGCCAGCACCATTTGCGAGGACACAGTTGCTTTTGGTTGGACCAAAGCTCGATTTGACTTTTACGGATAAACTGTTTCTTTCGACCTTTGTGCAATACAACGAGCAGATTGACAATGTGAACCTGAACATGAGGTTCCAGTGGAGATATCAGCCTGTATCCGATTTGTTTATCGTTTATACCGATAATTATATGCCCGGGACCTGGAATTCACGAAACAGGGCCCTGGTGTTTAAATTGACTTATTGGTTGAATTAATACCCGGAAGAAGAATCGGATCCCGCAGCATTTCTTTCTCTCATATAAATGAGAAAATATTCCCTGATGGAAGCCCTGACTTCATATTCGGTAGCAGTATATGGGAGAACATTCTGTGCATTGAACCACACCATGAATTCATCAGCTTGCCCGTCGTTCAGGCCGGTTAACAGCTTTACCATTTCCTTGTTATAATTTTTGGAATGCATTTCCCAGTTTTTTTCGAGGGCCATGGCTTCCCTGACTTTCCTTTTCTGGATTTCCTTCTTCCCAAGATAGTATTGCCAATATGACATGGGATTGAAGAAGGCCGCCAGGACAGGTGGTTTTTCGTTGAACGCATCACCTCTGAGTTCAGGAGCGATATCAACCTGTTTGCCGACAGGGATCCCATCCATATTTACCTTCTGCTTGTCGCCCGAAACCTGTACTTCCTGTAAAGGGTATACAATCGGTTCAAGATAAATCTGAAGTGTATTGCTTTGGGAATAGAAACGAGGTATGCGGACCGAACCCGGCTTAAATCCCATTGCCGAAATGACCAGTGTATCAATGTTCAGCATTTCAAGTGAAAAGTGCCCACTCACATTGGTACTTGCACCGGTCCGGTTCCTGTAATTGATGATGTTGGCATAAGGGACTGGCTGGCTGTCGCCACGGCTGAGTACCTGGGCTTTCAGGCGGATCAGGATAGGATCATCGTCGATGCCCGACTCCTGGGCCCATAAAGCTGATGAGCCGGCTAGCAGCAGGAAAGAAAAAATAATATGAATCAGTATTTTTTGCATCAATCGCTATCAGATGGCCAAAGATATAAGCTACAACATTGCAATGATTATATTCAACATCTTTTAACATCCTCATTCGGTGGGGATCTTCACCATATAGTTTTTTGCCACTTTATTGGTGAGCTTTGTGTCGCGGAGCCAGGGATTGTAATATTTCAGCGTTTTGTAGGTGATTCCATGACTAATTGCAAAATCGGCAAAGTCGGTGACCGGACCATTGACTTCGACTTCTTTTGTTTTCCAGAGTGGGTATAACTCCTCTTCACTTACACTGAACCCGTATTTTGCAGGGTCTTCCATTATCAGTTTCAATGCCATGATACGATAGACATACCGTTCGGTTTCTTCAGCCAGGAGCAGGTCGTAATAACTGGCGACTTTCTGCCGGGCCAGATGACGGTCTATTCCTGCAAGCCCGGCATTGTATGAGGCAGCAACCAATGCCCAGTCCTGATATTTTGCAAAGGCACTCCTTAGATACCGTGACGCGGCCCGGGTGGATTTCTCGATATGGTATCGTTCATCCACCTCGCTGGTGACCTCAAGCCCGTTTTCTTTCGCGGCTGCGGATATCAACTGCCACATTCCCACGGCTCCGGCGGGTGATACCGCTTTGGGGTTCAGGCCACTTTCGGCAACGGCCAGATACCTGAAATCGGCAGGAATTCCTTCTTCCTTGAGGATGGGATCTATTATACTGAAAAACCGGGGCGCCAATTTGATGAGCCGGATAGTCTGTGAATGAAAATAGGCGTTAACCAATAATTCCCTCTCAAGGTTTTCCCTGACATCAAACCTTTGGAGAGGTACAGCGTCGCCTACAAACCTGATGGAGTCGGGAAGTGGGGGAGTCTGGTATACCGGTCTGGAAGAGGAAATTCCTTCATGATCCTCATTAGATCTTTCCGTTGTTCTGTTTTCATTTTTTAAGCTACAGGTAGTTAGCATAATTGCTGCTGCCAGCAGAGGTAACCCTCCGATTCCAAACCACTTTGTTTTCATGATGTTTAATTGTTCGTTCCCTGCAAAAATAACCTTTTCGTAAGAACAGGCCCTATGAAGAAGAGCCGAATGATCATTCAAAAAACATTCGGCTCTTCAACATTCGCACCAATTTTCAGGCTGTCTGCCTGATCAGTTTATTGAAATTCATTGACCAGATTATGAATATTCGGGTGCCCTGATCTCACCGATAAACAGTATCGCGCCTGTTGATTTTTCGGTAATGACAAACAGGAATGGCCTGTCAGCCGTAAAGTAGATCTTTTTTGGCATATCAGCGGGCATGCTCGTTGTAAACATTCCAACTGCTGTTACGGCGGCAGCTTCCGTGCCATTTTCATTCACATCGATATAAGTTTTGTGTTTCACGAAACCGATGTATAAATCTTTTCCACCGGTGATACCGGAAAAATCGGCTGCATTGGGATTGAATGCCACAGGCATTCCCATTGAAGACAGAATGTCATTGAGGGTCATTTCCCATGCAAACTTAAACCTGGGCATCGTCACAACTACATTGTCATGTTTCCTGAATTCCTTCAGCCATCCTTTCCAGTTGGGGAGGGTCATGTCGGCGAGGAGATTCTGTGTCGATAGGTCTTCATCGGGCAAAAGCACAGTCATTCTGTATTGTCCTTTGCCGTATGGCAGATGGACGGCGCTGAACTTGTCATTGCTGTAATATTCAAGGGATGTTTCCTGTGACATGGTAGCCACATCCTTGAAAGTGCCGTCTCCATGCCTGAAAGGAAGTTCATGGGTTTTGTTCTCATCAAATTTATATTGCCATATGCCATTGAAATAGATGGCATTCAGCAGGATCATGGCGAGGTCACCATCGATTTGATCAATGATTTCAGGTATTTTATCCCTGGTTTTTTTTGCCACCCATTGATTGATTATGTCTGCAGCATCAACTGCATCAAAGTTCAGGGGTTGCACTTCCGCATCATAATAATTTTTGTTGGTGGCAATAAACTGCTCCTTTACCGGCAATCCCTGGCGATAATAGATGGCATTGGCAATTTCCAGCAGAACATCAGGGTCGGCCGACTTCAGGGCAGCCAGCAGTGCCTTGTGGGAATCGTTGATTTGGGTGGTGGAAATCCCATTTAATCTAAGAGTTTTCTCCATCTCTGTTTTGGTGANNGCCTTCAGCTCCGTTGTATGTCATGGAGAGGGCAAGACTGACACTGAGAGGTGAAACCATGGTATTGTCCATGGGATTCGCTTGCTGCGTGACCTTTTTGAAAAATTCCAGGCCAAAGGCGTTGTCTGCCTCAATCAGTTCAGCAGATTTCTGTGGAAGGTCAAACGGATTCTCCTGCTCCGGTTCCTGCTTCTGACAGGATATCAGTGCTATGCTCATCAAGAAAATGAAAAGTGTAGTCATTTTGGTGGTTTTTCGGATGAAACGAATTGTGTTCATTGCTTTCATGGTTTAATCATTATACCCATTTAGACGGAAGAAGTTTCGTGAGGGTTGCGTACAAAAAAACGGGGACGCAACCTTTTCAATTCTTTTCACATCTTGAAAAAACATGGATTGGTGAAATTCGGTTTCAGATATTTGCCAGGGTAATAGCCGGTAATTATCCTTAATTTTGAAGAAAAATTTTTCGACAACTTGGAAGACATCAGGGACATAATTGATGCCTGTATTTCGGGGGATAACCGGGCCCACGAAAAGCTTTACCGTATGCTGGCGCCTAAAATGTATGGGGTCTGCCTTCGATACGCCAAGGATGCAGACGAAGCCAGGGACAATCTGCAGGACGGATTTGTCACGGTTTTTACCAAGTTGAGGGATTTCAGGCATGAAGGTTCTTTTGAAGGATGGGTTAGAAGAATAATGGTGAACGTTTCACTTGACAGGTACCGAAAAAATCAACCCCTTCTTTTCGTGAATGAATTGCGCGCTCACGATGTGGCAACCCATGAAGAGGAGGCGATGGCCAACCTTCCGGTTGAAGACCTGGTCAGGACAATCAGGGAACTCCCTCCCCAGTACAAAATGGTTTTTAACCTGTATGTATTTGAAGGGCTGAGTCATCAGGAAATTGGAAAACAACTGGGCATCACTGAAAGTACCTCAAAGTCGAATCTTTCACGGGCCCGGGAAATCCTTCGGCAGAAACTGGAAAGTCAATATGGAGAAATGAAAAAGAACAGGAGATACTCAACATGAGAAGGGAAGATAAACTGGACCAAATTCTTCGGGAGCGTTTCGACAATTATGCCCCCGATCCCCCTGAATGGGTCTGGAATTCCGTTCAGTCGGAAATGTCTGCCCGAAAAAACAGGAAAAAGGCTTTCCTGGTCAGGTGGGCTGCCGCTGCCGCCATTTTATTGATGGCATCAGCTACTTTGCTGTTTATTGATCGCCCGGGAGAAGTGCAACTCGCATCTGAACAGCAGCCTGTCAAAGCTTCATCGCCATCAACAATTGATGAAATCAGTGAAAGTAAATTATCGGAAACCTTTACACAGGAGGCTTCGGTTCTGGTTGCCCAATCAGATTATTCTATTCCAGACCAGAGTTCATTGCAGATGCCAGTATTAGGTTCGGAAGAACAAACCAATGCATCCAGAGACAAAAACGTTTCTTTCTTCCAGGATGTCCGGTTAACCTCTCTGGAAAGCCTTTCATCAAGGGATTTGTTTGCCAGCCGAACGAATATAGAAAGCCAAAAACTGATTATTCCTGCAGATCATCTGACAAAGGAGGATCAAATGATCATCGCGGCAAACCTTGCTGGTCGGGATGAGGATCGCTACATGGACCCAGGCGGGTGGAAGGTGGGGGTACATGTTTCTCCGGCTTTCTCTTCACACAGCGCTGATCACACTGCCCGTTACGCCAGCAATATGACCTATTCGGGTGACAATTCGGACGCAACTATGGGTGGAGGGATTTCCGTACAGTATAAAACGCATTCAAGATGGCGGCTCGAAAGTGGCGTGTATTACTCCAAAACCGGAGGTAACAGTGAAAATTCACTGGGTTCGAAATCTTCACAAAGCGATTTCTATGCCGCCCCGGTTTCGGCAGAGAAATATTTCAACACGCTGGTTAATTCTGATCGGGGTCAGCTGGAAATGAACAGTACTGCCGGGGTAATCCGTTTCAATGGTACGCCTGCCCAAGCCGAAATGATAACTATGCCTGTAGGTGGATTTGGCCTGACAACCGCCATGCTGTCGCCTGGTGAATTTACCCAGGTTTTTGATTTTGTCGAGATTCCCCTTTTTGTTAGATATCTGCTTTTTGATTCCAGGCTGGATCTGGAATGGGTCGGTGGAGTCAGCAGCAACCTGACTGTCGGCAACAATGTGTATATGGAATCTAACAACAGTCGTGAAAGGGTGGGTATGACCGAAGATATTTCAACTTTCTCGGTGGCAGCGACCACCGGAATAGGAATGGCATATGCCCTCGGAAAAAACCTTTCTCTTTCCGTTGAACCCAGGTTTACCTATTACCTTAGCTCCATTAATCATAGTGGCGATGTAAGCTTCAGGCCCTGGCGACTGGGAGTGTATACCGGGCTTAGTTATGAGTTTTGATATCCGTCTGTATTCTTAATTTTCTTTGCCTTATCTAATTACCGGTCCGAAAAAGAGGGCGTTTGCCACAATTTTATTTCCTGCAACCCAGGTGCCCCTGAAATTCATGGGCTCAAAAATACTGATCACCCTTCCTCTTCCATTGGCGATTGACGTAACTACCGGTGCCCCTTCAAGTCTCTCAAGATTCTTTTTTGAGATATAACCGCTCAATAACGGATTTTTTGCAAATCTGACCGGTGCCGTAAACTGTCCTGAAGGTGTATTGGCTACCCTGATGCCACTCTTAAAAACAGGTAATTCTATCTGTTGGTAGCCATATCCCAGTGGATGGCTGATATCCATTTCGGCCTTCAGAATGACTCCTGAAATTGAATGAATGGTGGCTGCCTCCTCTCGTTCGGCATATAATACCTGCAGGGAGGTGTCGGGTCGTACTGGATTTTTAAAGGTTAAACCCGCAAATTCCTGATCAGCGACCCATTGATTGGCATCTCCCAATGCAAGTAAGATCCCACCTTCCGAAACCCAGTCTTTCATCTTCTGTATTCCCCGCTGATTGATCGGCCTCAGGTTTCCACCTGGCAGAATCAAGGTTGTGTATCTGTGGAGATCGATCCGGTCAAGGGATGATATGTCTGCCAATGTAACCTGGATTTCATACCGCTGGTCAAGCAAGTGCCAGATTTCACCTGCTTCCCGACTGCTGGTTGATTCACCAATGACCATCAATATTTCGGGCTTTTTAAGTGGAATGAAATAATTGCTTCCCAAGTCAATGCCGGAACTGGTCATGCCAGTTGCGACTCCCTGAATATTTACTGCCCATTTTTCGGTCACTTTTTCAAGGACGGCATATAATTCCGAAGAGTTTAGCTTTTGTCCTGCAGCTGGGATCAGGATGGTACCATAGGGATACTCCTTCATGACGGATTCCTGTCCAGCCTTAAATCCGCGTGTGGCTACGAGGGTGCGAATCCCCGCCTGCTGGATTTGCCATAAGGCTGCCGGAGCATGGTAATCATTCCAGCTCATCAGCCAGGCGTAACTATCTTTTGGGCCGGACAGGGTGCCTGAAGTCATTATTGCTTCTGAAGGCTTAGCCGACATAATTTCGGATAATTCCCGAACATTCCTGATTTCAGCATAGTTTAATCCAAATGCGAGGGGTACTGTCCAGGTTGATACATCATAAAAAGTGCTGTCGGCAAATCTTGTATTGGTCTCCATCAACCCCTTGATCAGACGGTATTGCGGTTGGCCCATTGGGATCACGATAGCCTGGCCAGGTTGATAGTCATACTGATTGATCGTGGTCTTACGGGTCAGCGCATAAAATTGGATACGGTGCGTTGCCAATATTTCGGCAAATGAAACAAGTTTTTGTAAATCATGGTTATCACCAATTATATATCCTTTGACAGGATCATTTTTAGCCATTTCCAGAGATTCCCCAAAGAAAGCTTTTTGGCTTTCGAGTAAATCCCTGCGAAGTTTCATTCCGGCTTCCAGGGTTGATAATGAAAGGTCGAACTGATTTTTAACTGCGTCCGACAGGGTTTTGGTTCCATGCGCGGTTTCCCTTACTTTGCCACGGTATCCCGCTTGCTCGTAAAGAATTCCCACACTTCCGTTCACATCCGGATACGAAGATCCTTTCCCAAGGTAAAAGTCGTCGAAACTTTCTTCGGTATAATAAAGTTCTCCCCTTTCGTCAAATTTCTGGCTGTGGAAAGCTGCAATCCTCGCCGTCAGCTCATGGTTACGGAGAGGTACGAGCGGGTTGATCCGGGAGGAAATTCCGGGCTGGAAAAAGAACGTGGAATTGGCCCCCATTTCGTGGTGGTCGTTGACTATATTGGGTTTCCATTCATGAAATTTACGAATTCGTCCCTGGCTTTCCGGATGGACCACGAAGAGATAATCACGGTTAAGATCGAACCAGTAATGATTGGTGCGTCCGCCAGGCCATGCTTCGGTGAACCCCCTGGATGCCGGATCAGACACATCGGCTTTCCCCTGGTGCATATTTACCCAGGTACTGTGACGTGTCAGTCCATCGGGATTCAGGCTTGGATCCACAAGGATGATGGTTTGGTTGAGCAGTGAGTCGATGGATGGTCCTTCAGCCGCAGCCAGATAATACATGGTCATGACCGCAGCATTTGGGGCACTCGATTCATTGCCATGAACTCCATATCCAAGCAGAATGACCAAAGGAACATCCTCAACGGTTATATTTTGATTTGGATCAGAGAATTGTGCATGCTTTTCTTTCAATTGGGCAAGATTCTGGTGGTTTTCCATGGAAGTGAATATCAGGTAGAGCAGGGGTCTGTTCTCATGTGACCGGGCATACTCCTCAATCACCAGCCTGTCGGAAAGCCTGTCGAGTTCCCTGGCATAGGCAACGATCTGGTCGTGCGACAAATGCCTGTCACCGGGCAGATGTCCAAAGAAAGTTTGCGGATCTGGTATATCCTTACTGTACGAAAGTTCCCCTGGCAAAAAATCAGCCATATTGGATTGGGCTTTCACCCCCGTTACGATCAAATCCAGAATCAGGATCAAAAGGAATATGGATGTACGCATAAAAAGGACAGATAAATTTACCTTTGAAAAATAGCAATAATATCAAACGAATGACCGGAAGGGCTGTTTTTATGTTACATTTAGCGTCGGTTTAAAGCAACCCGCTTCTTTATTCTGACATCATAAAGCGGGAAGGCAAATCTCAGTTATGATGGATGGCTGCTGTTTAAAGTTTTGCTATTGAGTATGGATTGCCTGCCAGAAAGACTTGGACTGTAATAATCCTTGTGCTTTTGATACATACAAGTAATTTAAGACCATTTGTTTTGATTCACAACCGACTCATAAGAATCATGATCAGGCTCAGCCTGATATTTCTTTTTATACAACTAACCTGCCGTTCCCAGGCCCAGGATATTTCTGATATCAAGATCACAGGGCGCTATGGGGGGTTGTCAGCCACCGAATTCTTCAATAAGGTTAGCGATTCCCATGGTATCCGTTTTTTCTTCAAGGCTGAATGGGTCGATACCATTTCGGTTCACCGTGATTTTGACCAGACCCCGCTGGTGCAGGCCCTTAATTCAATTTTTCAGAACAGGAATATTACCTGGCGTATTTTTCAGGACCATTCCATCATACTTTTCCCGATTCCCGAAAGCGACCGCCAGAAGTATGTCGATGCATTGCAGCTTCTGGTAATTGGAAATCCGCTCAATGAGGGCAGATACAAGACTGCGGTTCTGGAAGGGCGAATCGTGGATGGAAAAACCGGTGATCCCCTTCCAGGGGCTGTTATCCTCGATGTCAGAAACAATAAGGGATCTTCGACTGACCGTGGGGGGTATTTCACCATGGAACTTCCGACAGGGGAACATCAGCTTCAGTTTTCTTACCTGGGATATCAGCCAGTTAACCAAAGGATAAGGTTGATAGAGAATGGATATGCCGAAATTGAGATATTTGAGGAAAGCCATAATATTGCCGAGGTAACCGTAACTGGCGAATCGGCTGATCTTCCAAAAGCACAGATGAGCCTGATCAGGATGGAAGTGAGGAAAATCAAGGACTTGCCTGCCCTGATGGGAGAAGTGGATGTCATGCGGGGTATGACCATGCAGGCCGGGGTTCAGTCTGTCAGTGAACTTTCTTCGGGATTTAATGTCAGGGGTGGCAATACCGACCAGAACCTTTTGCTCATCAACGGCAGTCCGGTGTTTAATAGCTCTCACCTGTTTGGTTTTCTTTCACTGATCAATCCCGACCTTGTAGACAATGTAAGGATGTTCAAAGGGGGGATGCCAGCCCGCTATGGCGAACGGGTAGCATCGGTGATGGAAGTGGAACTGAAGGATGGAAATACTGAAACCATGCGGGTGTCGGGTGGCCTGGGGATCATCAATTCCCGTTTGGCTTTTGATGGTCCGGTTTCCGGAAATAAAAAACTGACATTAAATATGGGCGGCCGCAGCTCCTATACTAATTGGGTTCTTCGGGAAATTCCAAATCCCGATATATCGCAAAGCACCACCGGATTTTACGACCTGGCAGGGAAGCTTACATACAGGTTTAATCCCCATAACCGTATCAGCGGAATGGGTTACTATAGCCATGATGAATTCAGTACCAGCGCCAATACCATCATGAATTACGGTAGCCTGTTGGCCGGAGTCCAGGTACGAAACCGTCTGTCGGAAAAAATGACCGCCGAAGGAGGAATTTCGTTCAGTCAATATGACTATTTGCTTACCGATATGGCGAAGGATGTGGCGGAACTTGCCTATGACCTTTCAAACCGAATGCAATATGGGGCCTTTAAATATAACGTCAGGTTCAGGCCCGATGAAAGACATACCCTGGAAGCCGGAGTCAACCTGGTTGGTTACAGGATTGATCCGGGAGAAGTCAGGGGAGTTGTCAATCCATCACTCATTGCGAACCAGAAACTGGATGAGGAGAAGGCCATGGAATGGGCCGGATACCTGGGTGATGATTTTGCCATTACCCCGCAGTTGTCGGTTTCGGCCGGTATCCGTTATAGTGGATTCTCGGCCCTGGGATCTCCTGTTGTTTACCTTTATGACCCCGACCGTCCCAAATCCCCGCAGTCGGTCATCGACAGTCTCAGGTTTGAGCCGGGGGAAGTGGTGAAAACTTATGGCAATATTGAGCCAAGAGTCATGATACGATACGAACTACCTACAGGTAGTGCCTTCAAACTGAATTTACAGAGAATCAGTCAGTATGTTTTTCAAATCAGCAACAATGCCGTAATTTCCCCTGCCGAAAGCTGGAAGATGAGCGATTACCACCTGGAACCCCTGATTAGTGACCAAATCGCCATAGGATTTGAAAGCCAGGCCTTTAAACAGGAATTCGAGCTATCGCTGGAGGCATATTACAAAAAACTCCAAAACCTGATTGAATACAAGAACGGTGCACAGTTACTGATGAATCCCCATGTCGAAACAAGCCTGATACCGTCGGATGGTTATTCGGCTGGGATTGAGCTTCAGGCCCGAAAGAATTATGGCCGGCTCACGGGTTGGGCTAATTATACATTCTCAAGAACCATGCGCCGGACCAACTCTGACCTTGAAGAAGAAAGATTGTGGAATGGGAATTACTACCCTTCCATTTACGACAAGCCTCACGACTTCTCGATGGTAGCTACCTATAATATCAGCCGTAGATGGCGGTTTACGGGTAACTTCGTCTATGTCTCAGGGAGGCCTGTAACTCTCCCTGAATTGCAGTATTCCTATGCCGGGGAGTCATTGATTTATTATTCGGAGAGAAATAAGTACAGGATGCCTTCCTATCATCGGCTTGATGTTTCCATCACTTTGGATGAAAACCTCCGGAAAAAGAGAATGTGGAAGGGAAGCTGGACATTGTCGGTTTACAACCTTTATGGCCGGAACAATCCATACTCAGTCTATTACCGGAAGACCATGCCAACAATGGATAATGGATACAGACTCTATAGCCTGTTCAAACTTTCCGTCATTGGGGTTCCCATTCCGTCACTAACCTATAATTTTAAGTTTTGAGGATGGCAAGATCAATCATAACCGCATTTTTTCTGGCCGCCTTAATCTGGTCGTGCGAAGAAATCTATCAGCCTGAATTAGAGGAAATGGAAAATCTTCTCGTGGTTGAGGCGCGATTTGTATCGGGGCAGCCCGGGCAGGTCGTCAGATTGTACCGGACAGTCAATTTCAATGATCCTTATGGAGTTTACCCAAGGATATCCAATGCTGCAGTCAAGCTGGTAGATAGCCAGGGAAATTCTTTCCCTTTTGCCGGACAGGGCGATGGACATTATTACCTTGCCAATGAACTGGACGATGAGGAATCATATAAGCTGGCCATTTCCCTCGACGGCAAGGAATATGAATCGGCATACCAAACGGTGCCTGTGCTTTCGGAAATCGATTCGGTTTATGCCCAATATATGGAGAAAATTGTCCCTTCGGGAACAGACCAGGCCGCAGATGATCTCGGACGACTGAGGGGTTTTCAGTTGTATGCTGACATTGGCCGGGATGAGGGCACATCCTTCTACCGATTCACCCACCGACTGATCGCACAATATTCCTATAACATCAATAAGCCGGTGAATGGTATTCCAACTGATATCACTGTTTTTGCATGGCAATCCATGACGCCGGGCGGAATTTTTAATATTGCCTCTCCGCCTGAATATTCGTCCGAAAGCGGCATAGTGAAGCATCCGCTGGTATTCCTGAATCGCGACTATACCATTCAAAAGGAGGATACCACAACCTATTTTCAGGGATGGATAAGCATTACCTCACAAATGGCCATTTCAGAAGAAACCTGGCGATATTACAGAGACTTGAACCGTCAGCTAACAGCGGGTGACAAACTCTTTGATCCGATGCATACCCAGGCAAGGGGAAATTTGAAGTGCGTGACAGATCCTTCCGAAATGGTCCTTGGAAATTTTGAAATATCGAGAATGAAGGAAACCCGGTACTTTTTGATTTCTCCCGGAAATGAAAATTTCCTTTTGAAAAAAATTCCGGTTCATTACTGGATTCCGGACAACGGTTCAGTCGAGTCGGTACCCCCCGAATGGTGGGAAAGCAGATCAAAAACCTATCCCTGATTGGCAATTCAGTGATCAATGAGAAAGAATATTGAGAAATGAGGTATTATAGATTAAAAATAAAGCTTGCAATGACCGGTTTCGGGAGGTATGGTTTGATTCTCTGGATTACGTTGATGCTTTTTATGACATCACCCGGACATCTGAGAGCGGATACAGGCAGTACCGTGCTTTTTACAGATCGTACCTGGGCATTGTCAGGAGATACAATTTGGTTTAGTGTCTCCTGGGCAGGTGATGTCATTACCATGGGGAACGTATTGCACATTCAGCTTGAGAACATGTCAAATGAAGTTGTTGCAGGGGTCATGGTTACCGCCGAAAACGGAAGGGGATCCGGCTACATCCCTGTACCTGACTCTCTGACCACTGGAATTTATTGGCTGAGAGGCTATTCGGGTTATATGCGAAATGATGAATCTTCCTCGGTATTAAGCAGGTTGATTACCGTATTTCATCGATTCGACAGGGATATTCAGGGAATCATGGTTCCAGTCCACATTTCACCTGTTACTGCAACGGGTGCTGAAGACCTGTTGAAACTCCGTTTGCACCAGGACACATGTACCCAG
>DIFU01000013.1 GCA_002419285.1 Prolixibacteraceae bacterium UBA5740
ATAATCAACCTCAAATAAAACTTTCTTATGCCAAATCAGGCCCTGGTTGTTCGGATTATTTATTATTGCAACCCGGAAACCCAAATCAGCTTCAAAGTTCAAAATCAATCCGTTGAATCAAATATCTGCATAAAACGCCAAATGGTGTTCATTTTCTATTGAATTTAAACATATTACATCACCATTGGTAAGGTTTGACTTAGTAAGCGCAATTAAAAAAACGAAATGACATGAGAAAGTTTAAAGGATTCCTATTGATTTTACTCGCTTTTGTCTGTATTGCAATTCTGATTTTACCTGCAGTTTTTAACAAGGAAACTGAAGTGCTAAATCCGGAGAACAGAAAAGAAGCTCCTGGAGAATTTATCAGCCTTGAAAATGGAATTACCCATTATGAGGCGTTTAGAAAAGATTCCGCACAAACGGTATTGCTGGTTCATGGCTTTTCTGTCCCAAACTACATTTGGGATCCAACCTTTAAGGCACTGAAGGAAAATGGATTCCAGGTTATTCGGTTTGACCTTTTTGGCAGAGGCTACTCAGACCGTCCTGATGTGATTTACAACAGCGAGTTGTTTACACAGCAAATTGCAGACCTATTATTTGCCCTGAAGATTGACAAACCGATTGACATTATAGGAATTTCAATGGGTGGGCCAATCGTTTCAGAGTTTACCAATTTGTATCCTGAAAAAGTCAGAAAGGTTGTCCTAATTGCTCCTTTAAATGAGGCAAAAAATATATCTGTTCTGAATGTCCCGATTATTGGGGAATACCTACTCAATGTATATTTTGCTCCTGCACTCAGCAACAGTCAGTTGGAGGATTTTTCAAAACCGGAAGAACATTCAGAATGGCCGGACAAATTCAAACCGCAAATGAAATACAAAGGGTTTAAAAGAGCCTTGCTTTCCACATTGAGAAATTTTATTAATGAAGATAAACTGCCTGTTTATGTAAATCTGGGCAAACAAAACAAGGAAGTCCTCCTGATTTGGGGTGAGGATGACATAACCGCTCCATTTGAAGGGAATGCACGAATCAGGGAAGTTATAGACTGTGATTTCCTTAACATAAAAGAAGCGGGGCACTTACCACACTTAGAACACCCGGAACTTGTCCATTCCAGAATAATACGATTCCTGAATGAGTAATAAATTAATTGCTTTTAACCGGCACCATAATCGATGGTGTGCCCTGTGGTAGCCTGAAAGTTTCGCTCCCGCATCTTCATTTGTGAAGGATGAAAGGGATTTCACCCGCTTACTGCCACTGGCCATTTTACCAACCGTTAACCTAAATGATTCTTAAAAAAAATGATGACAGTCTTTCGCAAAATCAGACTCGCGCTTTTAATTGACAATAAATTAAGCAGATATCTTGTTTATGCCGGATAATGTTTCAAAAAGTGTGACTGGCTTGTGACTTTTTAAAAACGTTCATTCACCACATTATTGTAAATGGAACCAAAGGTAAACTGGAATCCAAACTCGAAACCTAATTCATAATTGGTGGCCATTTTCCTGCGTCGCAATAGGACATCTTCCAAAGATGCGTTTCCCTTTGGCAAATAAAGTTGATCGTGAACCAGCTGATACTCAACCTCACTAAATACCGATAGATGCCTGGTCAAACGGATCGAAATTTGCGAATCAAGAATCAAACGGCTTTTGCTGAAATCGTGAAAATAGTGTCTGCCTTCGAGCCGTGTTTCAACTCTTCCCCAGGGCTGGATAATTTCCAAATCCAACTGTAATGCTTCGTAATAAAGCGTTTCACTCAACTTATCGTAAACAGTTATTTCTTTGTAGTCATGATTCGAAACTCCCGCCAAATAACGAAAAACGAAAACTTTCCTGTTGCTGATATCCCAGGGGAAAATATTGTATTCAATCCCGGCATCGAGGCTGTAGGCATTTTTCGTATTCAGGTAAGTCGAAGAATTGTATTCTCCAAAAAAACCCGCTGACCATTTCGCGCTTAAGCTTTTTATGTAATTGCCCGAAATTTCTGAGTTTGTCTGGCGATTTTCAATTTTTTCGCCATCATCGTAATAATTTTCATGGTTCAGATCGTATTCGCCTTCAATTCTGGCTTTCCAGTCTTCTGTTACTTTTTGGATGCGTAGTTCGGTGCCCAGCGAAAATTCATCCTGGCTTTCTTCTTTTCGCAAATCGCTTCCTGCTTCAATGCTAAATACCCATTTATTCCATGGATCGGCAACAATTTCTGTTGCGGTCATTTCTTCGGTGTCGGCAAGATCAATCTCAATCCGATCAAAAAAGTCGGTTTTTGAATAATACTGAAGTATCCCTGCCTTTATAACTTTCAGCAATCCCTTCCTGATTTCGTCATGGGTTTCCGATTGATTGGCCATGTATTCATATTCATAATCCTGTCCTTCAAATGTTTTCAACCCGATAAAATTCAGGAAAAACCTTTCCCCGCCACTTCCGGTTCGTTGTGAACTTGACAATATATGTACGTCGGCCAATTTTGGATCCCTTACAAATGATACAAATTCTAGCTCCTGGCGCACAAAGGTAAAGTCACAATCCCAACAATCGAGAAAGAAATTCAGGTTGGTTTGCTTGTCGGAAGTTTCCTGTCCGAATGAATGATATTGAATCTGAACAAATCCTGCAATTAAAAATATTATGATTGCTTTTTTCATGGTTTTATGGTTGATCTTTTACTTTAACTCCTCTAAAATTCAGGATTACCCAAAAATAGGGAATCCGAGTTAAATGCCATGCTTTCCATAATGATTTCAGGGAGGTTGTTTTCCCAAAATAGTGGGATTTATTCAGGAACATGCATCATTAACGCATTGATCTCGCTGGCAATCTCCTCGTCAGAAGCCATTTGGATCAAATAGCGGTGAACACCGTTTGCATCTTCTGTCCAGGTATTGCTGCCATCGTTTGCGTCAATGAAAATCTGCCCAGGAGGGGATAACTTCCAAAAACCGGATGCCGGCCCGTTTTCAAGCCCCCTTGTCGCGTAGAGCGTTGCAACCTGGTCCCAACTTTTATGCGGAATCCTGCCAAATGATTCATAGGCACGCCTCACCGGACAATCTTCTGGCAAACCAGGAATCCCGTGGGCCGTGTCCATGTTTCCTATCTCCCATCCGGCAAAAATGATTGCTGACGGCCATTGATTGACCACCTCAATTGACGCATCGGTGTCCCAGCGAATATTCGCTTCGCGCCCCGAGGGGAACATACCCCCCATGCAAACCCAACTTTTGACTTTCCGTTTTACCAAATCCTTTCCGCTCAGGAGACTGAAATGATCGGGGACACTGGACAGCAAGTCGCGCAAATTTGTAAGATACCCGACAGTCAAGATTACGACACTGGTGTCAGGTTGTGAAGCAAGCAATTTGCGATATTGGGCAACCGCATCCATGGCATCAACCGAAGAAGCAAGCGTCCCTGGGAATTCCTCCGCTACCTGTTGGGCATAAAGGGATTCCCTGTTTACTCCCGGCTTCTTTAGTTGTCCCAGTGGAATATCTCCCCTGCCATAATAAGTATTAATCCGGTCGGCACATAAAATACTCCAGGGGTTTTCGGCACAAACCATCACCCCTAGTATCTCAATCTCATTGCTGTCGGCCAACGCATGCAACATGGCCAGGGCTCCCACATCATCCACATCTGATTCCATGTCGGTATCGAATATCACGGGAATCACAGGATTCTCATCCCTGTTTTGCACGTGACAGGAATACAGTATCGTCAAAACGAAAAATATAAAAAGGTATTTACCAGCTTCTTTTATCATGGTATTTCATTGAAAAAAATTGAGTTGCATCCTGGTCATTCCCGACCATTATCGTATATAAATATAGGTTAAAAATGTTTCCGGATTCACTTTCGACTGTTCCGAGAAAATCAGAACTTTCTTTTATCTTTGTTGTTGTGATTAAAGCAAAGTGCTTTGAGATTTATTAATTAACACTTTCTGGGTAAACTTATTCGGAAAAATCGTGGAAATCTTAAATTAAAAAAAGCGATTCAGCAGTTGATTTCAGATATTGAGAATGGAGATTGGAAGAATCCTCTAATAACTGGATTTAAAAAGGTAATCATGAAAGACATTCATAATATAACTGAGGTTGAAAATATTGAGAGACTGGAAAATGAGTATGATTTGGAAAAGGCATCTCTTCTTGAGCGAAAGTTACGGCTGATGAAAGATGAGAATCCTGATTTAAAACGTATTCGCAAAAAACTTCGCGACTTAATTAAAGAGTACGAAGACAGAGAATGGTCTGATTTTGATAAAATCACCGATTCACAAGTTTCAGAGTCTGACAAGGCAGAGGAGATTGTGAATTACGAACAACAATTTATCAATAAGCGTAAGGATGCGATAAGGAAAAAACTCAATGAGTATGATATGACCCAGCAAGATCTGGGATTGATCTTAGGTCATCCAAAATCATATATGAGCGAATTGATGAATGGTGTATCCCAGTTCACATTAAAAGATTTGGTTATCATTCATCGGATCCTTGGGATCAATCTAAATATATTGATTCCAACCTTTCTGCAATCGGAGACAAGGGATAAAATCAGGGAGTCAATAAAGAAATTAAATAAGCCAAAACTC
>DIFU01000068.1 GCA_002419285.1 Prolixibacteraceae bacterium UBA5740
AATCAGGAAAAGGTAACCCAAGTCTCATGTAAAAAATCGCATTGCCCTGCTTTTTGTATTTGATCTAAATAAATATTATAAAAAACAGAATCGAATTTCAGCACCAATATTTAATTATTACTTACCCCGAACAATCAAATTGCAAATTTTGATTGTTATAAAAAATGTCTGTACGGAACTCCATTATAGATGTCCAATCAAGGAGACTTTTGCGTGTATGCATTCCTCATAGACCTACTGAAATGGTTGCCAGAATTTGTCTTGGACGCAGGTAAAAAGTGCTTCGCATAAGTGAAATATCCGTATGTTGGTACCTCACGATATCCTTCTGATTGAAAATATTGTTTATTTCAAGTCTATATCTCAATTTACCATTTCCGGGCTTATACCTGTAGCTTACATTGGCAAAGAATACATCCTGAAATTGTCCTGTGCTGCCATTGTTAAGATAAAACTCTCCGGTTATTCCCAACAGATGTCTGGCTGAGGGACTCAAAAACAAGTCGGCAAAATGCTTCTGTTGGATAATTAAGGTAGTTGTGGCCGGATTGTTTTGTTTAATGAGCTCCAAATGATATCTGTATCCCACATCGGCAAATTTCCAGCCATTAAAGCTGATACCGGGATTCAACAATAACATACGGGTTTGGATCCTGGCAAGATGTTCATTCACCAGAACGTCCCTGTTAACAGTCGCCATTATACCCTTGATCTCCGATGTTGCCTTCAGCCGAGGAAAGTAACGGCTCAACTTTGCGTTGAAAGTGTTGGACAATGAAATATTATCCTGCTCGATACCGGTACTACTCACCAATCCGTTTTCATCAATCGTTCTTTTTAGAATTACATTTTGTGAAATGCGGCTTACCGTCCATTCAAGACTACCAAACAAGCCTGCAACAGCATTTTTATACTCCATTCCAGCGTTCAAGATGACACCTATGTTGGTTGGTATTATGCCTGACTGACGGATCATCAGCAAGTGGTCACGGATGACGTATCCGGTCAATAATTCTGTCGGGCTCCCAAAAGTCGGGAAATACCTGGCAGAAAGAGATCCGTTCAGCTCACTGTTAAAAATATATAGAAGCCTGAATGATGGGGCAGGGAAGGTTTTCCGAACAGTCCTGGCAGATTTGTCATCAGAACCGGTGTAATTATAAAACTGGTGATTAAACTGGAGGTCGAAGCTTGCCCTGATGCTTTGTCTTTCATACCTTATCCGGTATTTGAAATACAATTCCATATAATTCCATGAAACATTGTTCTGTAAAGAGTCGGTTGTCAGTTTCACCCCATTCCTTTCCATGAAAGTTTCAATCTGTTGGTTCTCAAACTTAACTCCCGGTTCGTATTCAAAAAGCCAGGGTTTCCGCCCGTGATAAAACTGAAGAGAATGGTCTGTCCTCAAGTGTTGTTCGGAAAATGATTGCCGTGAAGAGGTGTAGGGCTCACCTCCGTTAAGGAGTCCGGGAAATACCCCCGGGGAAAAGACAAGGCTTTGAGGAGAGTTGTTAAGATCAATCCTTGAGGTAAATTGGAAAATATTGTCCTTTATCGTGAATAATAGGTCCAGATTATTCGCAAGTGAGTAATGTGGCGTTTCGGCGTTCTGGATGAACTGAACCGGATTCAGAATGTGTCCGGATTCAGAATCCCAGAATTGATGCAGGTTGAATTGGTTTTCGATGTACCTGTTTTTCTCATTTAATGTGTAGCCGATTGAATTTGAAAGGCTACTGGTGAAATATTTGTTCCTGGCAGATTCACGAACGATCATTCCGCTTCCTTCCGTAAGGTATTGGGTCACAACATCACCTGCTACCTTTGTTATATCGTGTAAATAACTGCTGTTAATCCTTATCTGCGATTTAGTATCCAGTTTGAACAAGTGATTATAGGAGACCAGGTTGGCATTGTTATCGAGATACCTTTTTCCATCTGTTTCCGGCGGGGGAAGGGGACGGATTGACAGTAATTCCCTTTTTGCGTTGCCCATATCCTTTAGCTGCCCTCCACTGTAATCGAGTGACTGGTGTTGTGAATTTAAATCATCTCCGGTATTATTCGACTGCAAAGCGGCAACAACCTGCTGACTTTTATTGAACAGCATAGGAGTGAGATTTATATTCCGAAGGAAGGGCGAAACACCCAGACCTCCATAAAAGGTTCCAGTCAATGCAGTTTCATTCTTTAATTTGATATTGATGGAAGCAGAACCGGGGGCAATCCGGTCTTCCAGTATCCTGAGAGGATTATGGTTCAGCAAAACCTCGACAGACGCCACTGATCCATGTGGAAGGTTTTTGTTCGCGATGGGGTAACGCTTTTCCAGAAGATCCATCCCTTCGATATAGTATTTTTGGATTGGCTGGCCCTGGAAATGGACGACACCGCCAGGCGTGACTTCAAAACCCGGCATATTTCCAATAACATCGCCAATGGAGTGGTCCCTAAGCCGTGCAAAAGATTGTACGATGTAAGTCAGAGTATCCCCATTGCTTAGAATAGGATACCCTCTGATACTCACTTCCCTTATTTCATTGACCTGGGCTTTTAATTCCAATGTTAGTGTGTTGCTGAGATTCTGCACAATCAATATCGTGTCGCGAAAATTCAGCGAACGGGTTGATAGGACCAGTGAATCAGCTTCGTAATCAATAGTGAGTATATACTTGCCATCTACGTCTGTAATGGAATATCCAATCATGGTGGACATCCGTTCAACGGGACTTACTAGTATGCTAACCCCTTCAGCGGGCACCTTTCCTGGTCCGTAAACGATTCCTTCAATCTGTGTTTGAGCATCCACAATGAATGGGGAAAAACAAAGTATCAATGTGAAGAATATTGTTAACGATACACCCATCCGGAATGCCATTAAGTTGTATCCACATCTTTGATCAATATGTCCGGGCAAAGGATTCATAATTGTCAACCTCACCTAAAAGAATCATTGTCAATACTTTTCAATGAAATTATTCCGGGCTTTTGTGGTTTGCAATGCCCTTGCCTTTTGCTCATCGTCGGATATGGCCAATCCATTTTCTTGCTGGATCCTATTATAAAGCATGGCAAAACTGGCGTTCAGCGCTTTTGCATACTCCCGGGCCGTTATCTGCCTGAAATCCCTTTCGTGCATGTGGATATGTGAATTGTATCCCACTTTACGCAAAGAGGTAAGCGTGAACCGGTGTTGGTCTTTGGTATCCCTGAGATGAACTATCAACCCAGGCAGTCCATGAAATTTATAGGGACCTTCCTGTATAGGAATTTCGGTGGTGAACCAAGCCAGGTATTCTCTTCCGGCAAAACGTGCAGTTGCCTGATGACAAACATAACCGCTGACCAGGGTATCAGCACCAGGCTTGAGCTGCCAATTGAAGACTGTGTTTTCGACAACCTTCAGGTACTCCCTGTTCAGGTAATCAGTAAACAATACCTGATTTCTGGCAGGATAGTTTTTGTAAATATTTGGTTTACAAAAAGGATGAGTAGTGTTTCCCCCCACTTGCTGCCATATTTTCCCAAAGCCTGCAGCAGTAGGCTTTTCGTTGGAATACAACATGAGTATGCTATCGTTATAAAGATTATTGGTGCTTGTAAATCTTGAAACGGATGAGCCAATTTGCAATGTCATATCCTGACTTTTAAGTGATGTATTACTGTTTGAATCTTGTTGGAATTCATACAGGTAGGAACAAACATACAACACCTTGTCGACAGGTATAAACACCTGTGAGCTTACTTGTAAATTTACAATAAGGAAAATAACAAGCCATGTGATTTTTAAATCTGTGTATTTCATTGATTTCAAAAATTGAAATACTGGGGCAAAGCATGCCCCAGTAATATAATACCTATAGATTATTGATCACATAAGGTTTGCATCAATAATTCTGCTTCTCTCATCATTGCATCATAATCGACACCACACACCAATGCATTCGTGCCGCTTCCGTCACCACAATGAATTCTTACAACTGCACAAACTTCCGCGGTTCCTGAAAAGGAAATTCCTGCAAATAACAAAGTAGAAACCAATAAAACTTTAATATATTTTTTCATAAGAATAACTTCTAATTAATATTCAGTATTAATTCTTCATATTATTGAAAATATAATAATAATTTGTTCCCCCTATTTTGCAATTTTCATATTCAATTCTATTGTAAATATATAGAATCCGTTGGCCGTAAAAATTGCCTAACTACTATCAAGCCTCCTCAGTCTGGGAACTGAAATAAATAGCCTACCGAGGAGGCTATGGAACAAATTTATTCTTTCCGACAATTAATAAATACATATTGAATGTTCGAGACGGTTTATGTTTGATTCTAACCAACCTAAAAGATTTGGTTAAATTAATATTTTAAAAATAGTAAAACCTTTTGATAAACAAAAATTTTTCATTGGGATGAATTTCAGCACCAAAATTTAATTA
>DIFU01000044.1 GCA_002419285.1 Prolixibacteraceae bacterium UBA5740
CGGGATATCCATATAACGGAATGATATTTTGCTAATTTTGAGGTCACAACTTCTGACAAAGTTTTAACAGGCCTGTCGTTTATATTTATGTTAGGAAATTTCGGATCATATCTACGGAGAAGTATCTTTCTCGTACTGCTGATTGGCGTTGTAACAGGGATCATCATTACCCTGTCGGCCAACAAGGCCATTGAGGCCACCTCCACCACAGAATTCTGCATGAGTTGCCATGTCCATCCCCATGTTTTTGATTCATGGAAAAAGTCGGTACACTATGACACGCCCAGTGGCGTACAGGTTCAGTGTGTCGATTGTCATCTCCCCCCCAAAGGAGAAGGATACCTGGTTGAAAAAATCCGTTTGGGGGCGAAAGACGTTTATGGATTCCTGTTTAAAGACAGTGCAGAATTCAACTGGGAAGCCAAAAGGACAGTCGAAATGGCCCAGCATTTCACCTATCAGGAATCGTGTGTCGGTTGCCACCAGAACATATTTCCCAGAAACCTTTCGAAAGAAGGACTGGATGCCCATCTCTATTATTCCATGAATGAAAAGGACCTGTTGTGTCTGAACTGTCATATTGATGTCGGGCACTATGATCCCAAAAGGGTACATTCAGCCAATGTCAATTTTGGTTCAGCCATGGTGGCAAATCAGGAGATATATACCGATTCAGCAGCCGTGAACAGTCATGAAGATTTTGTGGAAACCATTCCCAATACGAGCGTTTCCTTTAAGATGGTTGCCATACCCGGTGGATCTTTCCAAATAGGCAGTCCCGAGACCGAACCCATGCGAAATGCGGATGAAGGACCTGCAAAAACGGTGACTGTCAGTCCATTCTTCATGGCTGAGGTTGAAGTTACCTGGAACGAATTTCTGGCATTCTATGCCGAAACTGCCGGAGAAGGCCGTTCAACCGACACCGAAGGATCAAGGACCGAATCGGAGGTAGATGCCATTACCGGTCCTACCCCTCCTTATGGCCAGCCTGACCAGAATTGGGGAATGGGCACCCGGCCTGCCATTACAATGAGTTATCACGCAGCAGAAACATACTGCAGATGGCTTTCATCGGTTACCGGTAAAAATTATCGCCTACCAACGGAAGCCGAATGGGAATATGCTGCCAGAGGTGGCACCCAAACCCCTTATTTCTTTGAAGGGGAACCAAAAGATTTTAAAGAGGGCGGCCTCTTCAAGAAACGGAACAGTACCATTGACAAGTATGTGATATATCAGGACAATTCCATGTCCCGTACCCAGCAACCCGATCTGGTGGAAGCCAATCCATTCGGCCTCAAAAACATGCTGGGCAACGCTGCCGAATATACGGCCGACTGGTACGATCCGGAAGCATACGGAAAACTACAGGACGGAGCTATCGACCCCAAAGGCCCGGCAACAGGCACCGAAAGGGTAATCAGGGGAGGACATTTCCGTGGCGATGCGGCATCCGTGCGAAGTGCAGCACGTGACTATACCAAAACAGCTGACTGGTTGAAGACGGATCCACAAATGCCCAAAAGCATTTGGTGGCTTTCCGACTGTAACTTTATCAGCTTCAGGGTAGTGTGTGATTTTGACGAAAAGACTGGTAATTAATAATCCAATACAACAAAAATTCCATAATCATGAAAGAAAGTAACTTTTCAAGAAGAAAGTTCCTGACAGGCGCAGCAGCTATCGGCGCAGTCGGAGCAGTTGGTTTCAATCCCCTGGCATCCTGTACAACCGGAGGCGGAGGCAGTAATGCCGCAGCAGGTGGCGGTTCATTCAAACAACTGAGTGACTTGTTCATTCCACCCATGCTGGAAACAGCACCGGATGGCGCTCCCCTGAGGGCAGGTGTGATCGGTTGCGGAGGACGTGGAACAGGTGCAGCATTGAACTTTCTTTCTGCCGGTCCCAATCTGACCATTACCGCACTGGGTGATGTCTTCCAGGACCGTGTTGATTCATGCAGGGCAAAAATCATGGAGGATTTCAATATTGACGTCCCACAGGAAAACTGCTTTGTTGGATTCGACAACTTTGAAAAAGTACTGGCAGCCGATGTGGATATCGTGCTGCTTTGCACTCCTCCCGCATTCAGGCCTGATCATTTTGAGGCTGCCGTGAATGCCCGCAAACATGTATTTATGGAAAAACCGGTGGCCGTTGACCCCGCTGGTATCCGCAAAGTAATGGCTACCGCCAAGGTGGCTGAAGGACTTGGACTGAAAGTGGTTACAGGCACACAGCGCCGCCACCAGTCGGATTATATCGACATCTACAAGAAAGTGGCTACCGGCGAAATTGGTGATATCATTTCGGCCAATGCATACTGGAACCAGAGCAAGCTGTGGCACCGCAATCCACAGGCCAACTGGAGCGAAATGGAATATATGATCCGCGATTGGGTGAACTGGCTTTGGCTGTCGGGCGACCATATCGTCGAACAGCACGTCCACAATATCGACGTCATCAATTGGTTTACTGATACCCATCCAACCAAAGCAGTGGGTTTCGGTTCACGACAGCGCAGGGTCACCGGCGACCAATTCGACAACTTCTCGGTTGATTTTGTATATGACAATGGTATGCATATGCATAGTATGTGTCGTCAGATCAACGGATGTGCCAATAATGTCAGCGAGTGGATCAGGGGGACCAAAGGTTCTACCAACTGTGTCAATGAAATTTATGACCTGTCCGGAAATGTGATTTATGCACACGATTATGGCATCAATGAAAAAGGTGAAGCAAACCGTGGGCCGAAAATCAATCCTTACGTTCAGGAACATATCGACCTGGTGACTTGTATTCGTCAGGACCTGCCAATCAACGAAGCCGAAGGAACAGCCATCAGTAACATGGTTGCCATTATGGGTAGGGTTTCGGCTTATACAGGCAAGGAAGTAACCTGGGACGAAATGATGAATTCAGACATGAAACTGGGACCAACAACCTTTGTCATGGGAGATGTTGGCATTGTCAATACAGCAAAAGTTGCTGTTCCGGGAGAAGCTTCCCAGGATTAACTTCGTTAGTGAATCAAATCAACCAACACTATATGAGGCTGCCTCCAAAGGGCAGCCTTTTTTTATTGATCAATCCCAGTCCAGGTCCCTGACCGAGTCGTATATACAATAGATATTCAATGGATAAGCTATAGTTNNACTATACAAGTACTATACAAGTACCCTGTCGGTACCAAGTGGGCGCATGGATGAGATGGCCTTATACAAGCAATTCAATATGTGGAAAGACCGAATATCCTGTAACTTGATTGTATGTAACAAAATGAAAACGAGGGTGTCCATCCTTGACAAACACCCTCGTTTCCTTAACCCAAATCTTTCTGCGACCTATGAAGTGGTATTCCTGCCAAGGATAAACCGATCGTATAACCAAAGCAGTATCACAGCCGACAACGCGATACCCGCAAAAAGATACCCAATGTGGTAAGGATGCATGTTATCCCATAAGTAACTGGTCAGTTCATCAGGCGTCATGCTCATCTTAGCTGCGGCTTCACTAAAGAAATCATTTTTTGAATAGGTATCTGAAACAGCAGGCAGTTCCAGTCCTCTACTGACAACTTCCTTACGAAGAAGGTAAAACTTGTCGGCAATCCGCTCAAACGGACCACCCGAGATCCAACCGGCAAGCTGGTGGCCTGCAGCAATTGGCAGGAAAGAGGTACCCATATAAAGCGCTTTCTTATCGTGGGGAGCAATGCGTCCGATGTATTCCGTAAACTTCGGCGAACTGGCCATTTCGCCCCAACTGAAAATCAGGATTCCCAGCAGGATAAGCCAACCACTCTGTGCAAAAAACATCATGCCAACACCACCACTCAATACCAGGATACCCCCCATCATGGCTGAAAGTGGCCTGAAGCTCATGACCAAGGAAGAGATGGCCAACTGGAAAACAATGATGAAAAAGGCGTCCATGCTTGAAAGGGTTACCGCCGAAATGGTACCTTCGGCCGTTCCGATTGATTCGGCCAGCCAAGGCCAGATGCCGTGAATACCCTGATAAAGCACACCCGTATCTACCCACTGGTCAACAAAGACAGGAAATGAATAATAGAGCTGGTTGAAGGCAGTCCAGAATAAGATCATAATTACCAGAAACAATACATATTTCCCGTCGCCAAGGGCTTCCTGGATATTTCGGAATGCCTTTACAATGGTACTGCCAACAGAAACCTTACCGTCCCTGACAATTGGATCCTTGAAGAAGAAAATTGTAATCAGGTAGTTGACCGACATGGTCAGCATGGATATATAAAATACATAATCCCAGCTCTTGTTCAGCACAATACCGGCAATAAACGGCCCGATAAATCCACCGATATTTACCATCATATAAAAGATTCCAAATCCTATCGAAGAGGTTTCTTCATTGGTGGTCCGGGCGATCATGGCTGAGATGATCGGCTTGAATAGCGCTCCACCGACACAGGTCCAGATGTAGGCAAAAAACACCCAGCCAAAAGTGTCGAATGACCTGATCATATAAAATCCGGATATATACACCGTAAAGGAGAGCAATAGCATACGGGTGTAACCCAGCTTGTCGGCGATGGCACCGGTCATGATTGGCAGGAAATAGAGCAGCATGGAGCCCGTGCCCATAATCACTCCCTTCTCGGCCTGCGACATGCCCAAGGCACCGGTATCTTTCGAATTCACCAGATATAATGCAAAGGCCATATAGAATCCATACCAAGCCCAGCGCTCAAAAAGCTCAATGATGTTGGATGCCCAGAATGTCCGGTTGTACTGCTTAAAAACCTGTCCGATCTTCACAATGGTAATTTTTAAAAAGTTAATCCCCGAAAATAGCAATTTTGGCGGGAGTTTAACCCGAAAAAAGTACCATCATTCAGGAAACATCATAACAACAATGTTTAAAAGCCAGAAACATTCCCCGGTTTTATGAAAACAGCCAATCGATAATGGTTGGTATCAGGGAGGGAATCCTACTTCCCTCAAGAATCAGAAACCAAATATATTGGTAGAAAGAGCAAGAATGATTATGGCAGCCACTACGACCAGAAGGATGATAAAGACATAGACGGTCCCCTTCTTAAGACCCTGCTTTACGTTTTCTCTTCTTTCAATTGTCTGGATTGATTCAATGGCCCGGATCAGCCTTTCAGGAGCCTTTTCACCCTTAACAATATAATCAGTCGCCCCCAGTTTAATGATTTTTACGGCAGTTTCAACATCATTCTGTCCGCTCAGGAAGATGAAGGCAATTTCGGGAAAGGTTTCGTGTACCTTTCGCATCAGGTCAAGGCCTGTAAATCCGGAATAGGCATAGTTCAGAACAACGATATCCGGCTGGAGACTTATTTTCGAAAGACAATCCTCGGTGCTGCTGAATGAATGTACCTGCTTATACTTATT
>DIFU01000127.1 GCA_002419285.1 Prolixibacteraceae bacterium UBA5740
GGCTGAAATGAAGCATAACGATAAATATAAGAAAATGACTGCATTAAAAGCCACAACAAGCTATATCAACGAGGGTTGGGAAATTGCCAGCACAGCTATTAAGAATTATGATTTATTGCTAAAAGCTACTGAAAGGCAGATAAAAAAGGGGGTTAGATTATGAGAAAAATATCAGCAATCATTTGCGCCTATAACGAGGAGAAAACGGTTGAAGAAGTAGTAACAACCGCATGCGATTACTTCTTCGATGAGGTAATTGTTGTAAACGATGGCTCAACAGATGGCACAGACAAAATTTTAACCGGTCTTCTGAATTCTCCATCGCTTAAATACATTGTACTGCCTGAGAATAAAGGTAAAGGATATGCCATGGCAACCGGAGTTGAAAATTCAACAGGCGAGATTATTGTTTTTATAGATGCTGATTTGTCTAACCTGAAGGAAGAGCATTTTGAAAAATTAATCAAACCTATTTTCAACAAAACGTGCGATATGGTTTTAGGACAGGCAACAGAAACCCTGATTAACTATAAAATCAACCCGTTCAAATCGTTTACGGGCGAAAGGGCGATGTTGAAGAAAGATATCCAGCCAATTTTGGAGGAGATGAAAGCTTCAAAATTCGGTGTGGAAACCTTAATCAATCTTTACTTTCAGGCACATGAAAAAAAGGTTAAATATGTTATGCTTGAAGGGTTAAAGCATCCAACCAAATTTGATAAAGCCAGTAGTCAATCGAAAGCAGTAAAAGAATTTATCTTTGAGGGGCATCAAATTGCATTGGCAGCATTTAACAGCTTTAATTTGTTAAAAACAATCGTTAAAAATCAAATCAAAAAATTATAGAATATGAAAAAACGAAATTTATTTTTTTCTATGCTTCTGCTTATTTCAGTTACAGGCATAGTTAACGCACAGGAAGACAATAGCCTTAAGTTATCGGGGGAATTGTTAACCGATGAGCGATTCCAGCTTAAAGACAAGAATGATTGGGTCTGGAACGAAAACAGGTTAACACTAAAACTTGACAAGAGAACAGAAAACTCGAAGTTCTACAGTGAAGTTTGGCTGCGAAATATTGGCTTGCCCAATATAAGTTCCTCTGCCAACCTTTATAATAAAGGAATTGTTGACCCCTATAACCTCGAAGTAAGGGAGGCCTATGTTCAATTATTCGGATTTCTATCTAAAAATTTAGACATAACCATTGGACGTCAGCGAATTGTTTGGGGAACAGCCGACAAACTTAATCCTACCGATAACCTTAATCCTTTGGATTTGGAGGATATACTTGATTTTGGCCGTCGCCGGGGTTCCGATGCAATTAATCTCAATTACTATATAAATAACGACTTCTCTGTGCAGGGTGTTTTTATTCCTTTTTTCCAGCCGGCAAATATGCCTGTCGGGATTTTTGCCGATGCGCTCAACCCCAACATGGAATTGCCAGATGGTATGGTGCTAAAAAGTTTTTCAGACACTATTCTGATGCCACGCTATAATTTGGGTAAAAGCTCTACTGCCGGCTTTAAATTTAAAGGCTTTGCGAAAGGAGTTGATTTTTCCGTAAGCTATGTTTGGGGTTACGATGGTTTGCCTTTCGCTACAAAAAATATATTTACCCCTGTTGATATGACAGGTGGAATAAACATTAATTCACAGCTTTCATTTGCAAGAACCCATATCATTGGAGCTGATTTGGCAACCAGCATTGCCGGAATTGGATTTTGGGCTGAGGCAGCAGCTTTTATTCCCGAAAAAGATGTGATAATGACCAATGATTTATCGGCTTTTTACCCGATGTCGCCAGTACCTGTTACACAGGATTCAATAATATTAGACAAAACAAAACCATACATTAAATTTGTATTGGGTGGTGATTACAACTTTTCTGATGGTTCTTATTTAAATCTACAGTATATGCACGGATTTATCCACGAACGTGGGGCTGAAAACCTGAATGACTATTTTTTTCTACGATACGAAAAGAAATTTTTCAATGAAAAATTAAAAGTAGCACCCATTGGTGGCGGTTTCATTGTTGCCGACTGGAATAATGTAACCGACAATTATGCCATAGTTTACATGCCTGAGGTTGAGTACCAGGCTACCCCAAATGCTGTAATAACTTTCTCGCCGGTTTTTTTTGATGGTAAAGGAGAAGGCTTGTTCTCGCAATTGAAAGATTATGATATGTTTATGTTTAAAATGAAATATAGTTTTTAGAGTCCATTTATGACCATCCCACAGTCGTAAGCACATTTGCAAGCCAACACAAGCCAACACTCAAACCAAAGGCTTGCAAAAGAGCTTCCGTCTCTCCAGCCCGAGTAACCGCCTTTCAGGATGTTTTTAGGATTGCCCACGCTCAAAAAAACAAAATAAATTTGTTCTTCGTGGACAAATTTTTAAAAACTGACATTGACAAGTAATTTAAACTAATGCACGTTTTCTACGTTATACAGGCAAGTGTACAAACTTCAAAATAAATGAAAATGAAAAATAAAAGGTTAACTTCTTTATTATCAGGGGTACTGTTCATCGGAACTGCACTGTTTTTATCCTCCTGTAGTAGCAGCAACGATGATATCGCGGAAACAAACTGGGATATTCAGCAATATACCGTAAATGCTTCCGAATGGAGCTGGAGCACTGTAAACAGACGGTGGGAGGCTGCTAAACAATTGAAATACATCGATGACTTTATCTATGAAAGCGGCGCGGTGATTGGTTATGTTTTTCTGGGTGATCAAAACGTGAACGAGGTACAGGTACAACTTCCCTATGTGAAAAGTTACCTGGAAGATGATGGTTCGGGAGGTACCATTGATTTTACAGAAACGATCGGCTATGAATACAGTTATTTGACCAACAGAGTTACTTTCTTCATTGAGCCCTCCGATGGTTTTCAGGATGTGAATGCCAAAGTTACTTACAATTTCAGGATAGTCATGATCTGGTAATCAGATAAACAAGGGCAGTGCATCTGCCACTACGAAAGAACTACCGCCGATGAAGATGAGATCATCTTCACCGGCGTTTTCTTTGGCAGCATGAATGGCTTCCGAAACGGATGCAAAGGTGGAGCCTTTTAATCCGTAAGTCGCAGCATGCTCTTTCAGTATCTTTTCATCCAGAGCCCGTTCCACAGACGCCCTGGTAAAATAATACCGGGCATTTTTCGGCATCAGGGCAAGCACGGAGTTCACATCCTTGTCATTGGCCATCCCAAAAACAAGATGCAACCGGTCATAATTCTCTGCAAGCAATTGCGCTGCTATGTAGCGCAAGCCGTGCGCATTGTGCGCAATGTCGCAGATAATTTTTGGAGAAGACTGCAGTTGTTGCCATCGTCCCATAAGGCCGGTGATGCCGGTCACGCCATTAAATCCACGGTATACAGCTTCTTTGGGTATGTTATATCCTGTTTCAAGGAGGACTTCCACTGCTGTGAGCACTGTCCGGGCATTTTTATCCTGTGCCGGCCCCTTTAGCTCCCCATGAAGACCGGAGTAGTTATCCGACTGAAACAGCCATCCTGCATGGGTTCTTTCAGCAGCAAAGTTGCTTATGTAACGTTCAGCAAATATCAGGGGTGCATCAACCGACTTTGCTTTCTCGATAAAAACCTTTGCCACTTCTGTATCGCCGATCTCACCGATTACCACAGGGGTATGGGGTTTGATGATTCCCGCTTTTTCGGTGGCAATCTTTGGGAGAGTGTTGCCCAGGAGTTTCATGTGATCGAACCCGATGTTGGTGATGACGCTCAGATCGGGAGAGATGATGTTGGTGCTGTCGAGACGACCGCCAAGGCCGACTTCAATCACGGCCACATCGACTTCCTGCGCTGCAAACCAGAGAAATGCCATCTCCATGGTCAGTTCAAAAAAGGAGGGCATCACCGGTTCGAACTGTTCCCGGTACTTTTCCACGAAATCGATCACATACTGCTTGTCGATCATGGCTCCGTTCACACGGATTCGTTCACGAAAATCCACCAGGTGGGGAGAGGTATAGAGGCCCACGCGGTACCCCGATTCCTGCAGAATGGCAGCGAGTAGATGGGACGTGGATCCCTTTCCGTTGGTTCCCCCCACGTGAATGGTTTTATAACGGTGGTGGGGATGATCAAAGATGGCATCCAGCACCAGGCTGTTACCAAGCCCTTCCTTGTAAGCAAGATGCCCGATACGCTGGTATTCGGGCATCTGCTGATAGAGGTATGCGATTGTTTCTTCGTAATTCACAAGTCAATGTGCTAATATGCCAATGAGTTGATGTGTTGATTGTCGTTGAAAACAGGATTAATTTTTCAGTGGTAATACCGAGTATTGCCGCGAGTAACGCAGATGCTGATCCACATAATTTTCATCGTAGGAAATGGTCACATCGGTTATTTTTCCATTCTCATCGGT
>DIFU01000062.1 GCA_002419285.1 Prolixibacteraceae bacterium UBA5740
ATACAAGTCCCTCCCTGCGGTCGGAGCCTTGACAAAGACCCGTCGATTCAAAAAATGATGTTTAACAGATCAAGAAACCGAAAAAGTAAAGTATTTTGGTATTGCAAAACTAAAATGGGAAACCGCGGCGGCGAGACACACAAAATGAAACACTACTAACGCCTTGCCTATAGAGGAGCGTAAAAGGCTGTTCTAGGAAGCCTTTCTGTCAAGCCAGCCGTTAACCGGGACTGATTCTGTTCTATGCCGGATCCGGCACTATCCAGTATATTCCAGAACAGATATCATAATGAGGCCTTCCTTGTAGAATTTTTTTACATTTGCTGCTCATGCAAAAATGAATGGATATAAATAGCAGACTTGAAAAGATGTTGACAGCCCTCTCCAACGACGATCAGGATGCGCTGGAAGCTCTTTTCAAATACTATTATCCAAGGCTGTGCCATTTCTCCAAATCATTTCTGAAGCTGGATGAGGGCATTGACGATATCCTCCAGGAGGTATT
Source organism: Prolixibacteraceae bacterium UBA5740 (assembly GCA_002419285.1). Taxonomy (GTDB): domain Bacteria; phylum Bacteroidota; class Bacteroidia; order Bacteroidales; family Prolixibacteraceae; genus UBA1413. Next base: position 506 of record DIFU01000062.1, read on the forward strand.
CCTGAAGATCTGGATAAACAGAAAAAAGATCAATAACACCCAGACTTTCAACGCCTACATATATACGATTACCCGGAACCTCCTGCTCAACGAACTACGCAACAGATTGAATGACCGGAAGGCAAAGGATGCGCTTTTTGAGAAGAGTGTGGCAGAAGAGTTTCTGCTTTTCAAACAAATTGAATTTGACGAGCTCACTGAAAAGGTGAACCAGATTGTTTCTCACCTACCCGAAAAGCAGAAGGAGATATTTACCCTGAGCCGTACAAAAGGATTGTCGCATAAGGAGATCTCACAAGAACTCCATATTGCGGAGAAAACGGTGGAATATCACATTCACCAGGTTATTGAGATCCTTAAAAAGCAACTGAAAGGCATGGGGTTGTACATAATGCTCTACATCTGCCTGGTTTTATAGGGTTTGTCCCGGTGCCAGACAGGTTTTGTGCCTGAATCTGATTTTTTTAAAAAAAAAGTTCATTTCCGGTCAGGGATGGGATCTTCTGAGGTGTATATATATGGAATAACACGGATAATGAACAAACTACTTACAAAATATCTGCAGTCAGTCTGCACACCTGTTGAGTTTCATAAGCTGATGGAATGGATGGTCAGACCTGAGAATGAACCTGTCATTTCATCATTGATGAAGCCCGGCTGGGAAAAATGCATGGATGAAGACGTTGAGGATCAGGCGAATCCAGAACTTTGGAACAAGATAAGAAAAGCCGTTGAGGAGAATGAGAAATCGATAACGCGGCGGAGACTGGCCATTTATACCTGGCTCACCAGAGCAGCGGCAGTGCTGATTCTGGGTTTAATTCTTTCCAATCTGGTTTTTATCCGTAAAGCCAGCACGCCTGAACTTCAGGCCCAGATGCAGACGATGACTGTTCCCAATGGAGCCAGGACGAATTTCACCCTGCCCGATGGTTCGAAAGTCTGGTTAAACTCGGGGTCAACCCTCACCTGGTCGTCCGGTTTTGCCACCAACCGATTGCTGGAACTGGAGGGTGAGGCCTATTTTGAAGTCGTAAAATCGGGTATACCCTTTTTTGTCAACACATCGTTAGGGCAGGTTGAAGTCACCGGAACTGCTTTTAATGTCAAGTCATTGTCGGGTGAGCAAAAGTTTGAGACTACCGTGGAAGAAGGCTCCGTGAATGTGTTTTGCAATTTTGTACCGAAGATTGCCGGTCTCAAATCGGGCCAGCAAGCCCGGCTGGTGGATGGCCACTGGGAGCTCAGCCGGGTTGAAACCGAAATCTTCACCTCCTGGAAAGACGGGAAAATTATCTTCAGGAAGGATTACCTTCCCGATGTGGCCAGACGGCTCGAACGCTGGTACCATGTATCCATTGAACTGGATGATGATCCCCGGTTGCAGGAGATCCATTATACCGGCACACTCGAAATGGAGTCTTTTAGTGAAGTGCTTGAACTGCTTAAAGTTACTGCATCAATCAATTATACTTACAATGATAAGACCAGGGTGATTAAAATTACCCATCGCTAAACCAATTTTGTATAACCAGTAAACATGAGCTTATGGAATAAGACGAGAACAAAAAAGTAAAAGGGGCAGAAATTCCCGTTTCCACCCCTTAAGACATTAGATTTAACCTTGTTAGTAATTAAACCAATTTCTAAAAGTATGAATAAAAAACTAATTAGCATTGGTTATATACCATTGCCAAACCAAATTTTACGAAAGATGAAACTAACGATCCTGCTTGTGACTATCTCTGTTATCTGTAGTTTTGCGATCGAAAGTTACTCGCAAACTGCCAGATTAACCCTTAACATTGAAAACAAAACCATAAAAGATGTTATAAAAGAAATTGAAAACCAGAGTGAATTCAGATTCTTCTATAGCGGTGAGGTGGATGTAGACAATGAAGTGTCGGTTTCCCTGAATGAAAAGAACATAATGGAAACTCTTGACCAGATTTTCCAGGGTACGGGAATCCGCTATGAAATTTTCGGAAGGCAGGTTGCCTTACTGGCCGAGAAAGAGAACACGCTACCCATGGGCATACAGCAAGCTGCTGTGCTGACAGGAAGGGTTACTGACCGGAACGGCCTGCCCCTTCCGGGAGTAACCATCGTGGTCAAGGGCACAACGAATGGAACTATATCCAATAATGACGGGAATTATTCCATGAGCAATATTCCTCCTGGAGCAACCCTTGTATTCTCCTTTGTGGGGATGAGGACCCAGGAAGTTGTCGTGGGTAACCAGTCAACAATAAATGTTTCATTGCAGGAAGAGACTATTGGCATCGAGGAGGTCGTAACCGTTGGTTACGGTGTCCAGAAGAAGGAGACTCTTTCGGGTTCAGTTGCCTCGATTTCTGCAGATGAGATACTTTCCACGAAAAGTGAAAACCTGATCAGCAACATCCAGGGAAAGGTGCCGGGGTTGTTGATCCGACAGCTTACCGGCGAGCCGGGCAAATTCAACAACTACGTGAGTATCCGCGGATTTGGGGCACCGCTTGTAATCATCGATGGCATTGTACGTGATGGTACTGACGACATGGCGCAGTTAAACCCGAATGACATTGAGAGCATGTCAATCTTAAAAGATGCTGCCGCAGCGATCTACGGGATGAATGCCGCCAACGGGGTAATCATCGTAACCACCAAGAAAGGACTCGATGGCCGTGCAAAATTTACCTATACCAACCTCTTGGGTATGAAAGGGGCCACCGGGATGGAAT
>DIFU01000021.1 GCA_002419285.1 Prolixibacteraceae bacterium UBA5740
TTCGAATTTTCCGGCTAATGAACGGCACAAGAAGGAAATATTTATAATTTCAATGCCTGAAAAATGAATGAAAATGCAGGTACAATTTCAGATTGAGTATCGGACCTATTTCGGTCAGGAAGTAATGATTTCTGGCTCTCACATTGCGCTCGGTAAAGGGAATAGGGATAGTGCAGCAAAAATGCAGATAACCGATCCGGGAACAGGAATATGGACTTTCACTTTTGACGTGGAACCTGGAGAAACATTTTCTTACCGCTATTTTATCAGAGAAGACCATAACACTAATATTATTGAAGAATGGGGACCTGACCGGATTTTCAGTGAGTCTTCCAGTAAATGCAAGACCAAGTTATGTATAGATTACTGGAGGAGCTTGTCAGATTCAGATTACGCCCTTTTCTCATCTGCATTCTCGCGCGCAATATTCAAATTACATACGGCTAAGATTGTTAGAAAACCTGCAAAAGTTTCCAAAAACCTTCCTGTAACAATTCGTTTTAAACCTTCCATAATCAGGTTGAAACCCGGCCACCGGATAGCAGTGTCAGGAAATGCCCGATCCATGGGAACTTGGTATGACGACCGTGCAATCGACCTCGACAATCAGGAATTTCCATTTTGGAACGGAGAAGTGGCTGTCAGTCAATCGGATTTTCCTCTATACTATAAATATCTTGTGAAAGATGAAATGGGGAATACCGAGTTTTGGGAAAAATCGGAAGAAAGGGTCTTATATCTACCCGAAGGAATAACGCCAGATGTTATCGAAATCAATAATGAGAAATTTGACTTTCCCCGTTACCCATGGAAAGGTGCGGGTGTCGCAATTCCTGTATTTGCACTTCGCAGGGAGAAAGGATCAGGCGTTGGCGAATTCAGTGATATCAGGCTATTGGTGGATTGGGCAGTGATGACTGGTCTAAAAATGATACAGATACTTCCGGTAAATGATACTGTTGCCACCCACACCTGGCATGACTCATATCCTTATGCCGCAATATCAGTTTATGCCCTTCATCCGATTTATATTAATCTTGCACTTATTGGTAATCTGAATTCAGATATTACATCAAAGGTAATCGAAGCCCAAGGTTCCTATCTGGACTCACTAAACAAAATTGACTACGAGGCCGTAATGGCTTATAAATCAAGATTTTTTAAATTAATTTACGATCTACAGAAACAATATCTTTGGGAGGATCCCGAATTTGTGTCTTTTTTTGAGACAAACCGGTTCTGGCTTGAACCATATGCTGCATTCAGTTATTTAAGAGACCTTTTTAATACCGCTGATTTTAAAAGATGGGGAGAATTCAGTCACCCCAACGATGAAATGATCCGGATTATTACCAAAAAGGACACGAGGCACTTTGATGATATCGCTGTTCATTATTTTATTCAGTACCACGCACACAAGCAGCTTCTAGAAGCCTCTAACTATGCACGTTCAAAGGGAATTGTACTGAAAGGAGACATTCCGATAGGCATATACCGAAACAGTGTGGATGCCTGGACCAATCCAGAATTGTTTAATATGGATTGCCAGGCTGGAGCGCCTCCGGATGACTTCTCTGCCAATGGACAGAATTGGCGGTTCCCTACCTATAATTGGGAAAGAATGGCCCAAGACAATTATGATTGGTGGCAACAACGTCTTAAACAAATGGCCTCCTATTTTGATGCATTCCGTATCGATCATATCCTTGGCTTTTTCAGAATATGGGAAATACCCGAATCACAGGTTGAAGGCTTAATGGGCTATTTCAATCCAAGTATACCATATAGCTCCTCCGAACTTCACGAACGTGGTCTATATTTCGATGAAGAAAGGATGTGTGAGCCGTATATCAGGGAACATTTCCTGAAGGAAAGTTTTGAAAACCTGACAGAACAGGTGAAACAACAATTTTTGGATGAGTATTCGCCTGGAAAATATAAACTAAAACCGGAATATGACACACAGCGCAAGATCGAGGAATACCTAACTCCCGGACCTGACACATCAGCTGAAGAAAGCAGCAGGATGCTTTTTCTCAAACGTGGTCTGTTCTCTTTGGTGTCAGAAATCATCTTTATAAGGTCACCTTATGGCCCAGGCTACTTCCCAAGGAATGGAGTTCATGCCACCCGATCTTATCAGGAACTTGAACCACGGTTCCGTTCAATAATTCATGAAATTTACATTGATTACTTCTATAGAAGAAACGAACATTTCTGGAGCGAAAAAGCTATGACTAAGCTTCCTGTCATAAAAAATGCTACAGATATGCTTCTATGTGGTGAAGACCTGGGCATGGTTCCTGCTTGTGTTCCTCAAATCATGAATAAATTGGGGATACTGAGTCTCGAGATTCAACGAATGCCGAAAAATCCGGAATTTGAATTTGGAAATACGGAAACCTATCCTTATCTGTCGGTTGCGACTCCTTCATCGCATGACACATCTACAATACGTGGTTGGTGGGAAGAAAACAGGGATTTATCACAGAAGTTTTACAACCAGATACTTGGCAACATCGGAAACGCACCCTTTAATTGTGAACCCTATATTCTAGAACAAATTATCAATCAACATCTTTTTTCACCTTCAATGTGGGCTGTATTTCCAATCCAGGATTTATTTGGTTTGACTGATCAATTGAGGATTTTAGATCCCCACTCAGAACGCATAAATTTGCCTTCAAATCCGAAACATTACTGGCGTTACAGAATGCATGTAACTATTGAATCACTGTTAAACCAAAAGGAGTGGAACCAAAAAATCAGAGAAATGGTTGAAACCTCTGGTAGGTTGGATGTTTACTGACATTGACAAAATCAAAACTGATTTAAGAAAACAGATAACATCATTCATAAATGAACCAGCTCAGGCTATATCAAATTAACAATTCGACAAGATAATATTTATTCCTGATCAACCCATCCAAGTCCCATTTTGGGAATTGTTTTGCCAAAATGGGCATATTCTGTCGTTAGCAAAAACCGTAAATATTTAGATTTCAACACATATTACTTTTGGGATTAATTTTTGTTTTATATTTAATGTCTTCAACGAAGTAAATGAAGATTTACAAGAAGACACCTCCTTTTGTTAGGGTTAAATGCAAAGTAAATTGGGACTATGGAAGATGGAATCTGGGATTAGGTTCCATCTTTTTTTTTACTTTAGTTGCCAAATTACCAATCTTTATCTTTATGCGAGTTAATCTAAAAGGAATCTGTGCAGTAACTATCGCCTGCTTGAGTTTTTCATCATATGCTCAAGAGAGATATCTTGAAGTTATTACTGATTCTGTAGAAGTGCAAACATTCACCTATGTTACCAAAAATGGGGAAAACCTAAATATTGATGTATATCTGCCATGGCTGGACGATGAATCAGAGCGACCTTTAATTTTATTTGTTCACGGGGGAGGATTTAGTGGTGGTCGCAGGGATGATCCAGGCAGTGTTCAGTTTTGCCGAAATCTGGCATCACACGGTTATGTTTCAGCTTCATTGAGTTACCGACTGACCAGAAAAGACCAATCTGGCCTTTTTGGATGTGATTGTCCTGCCATCGAAAAATTGAATACCTTCCAGGCAGCAGTAGAGGATGTTCAGGATGCTACTTTTTTCCTGATTGAAAACAGGGAAAGCCTTGGTATTAATCCACAAAAGATTATTCTTGCAGGAAGCAGTGCGGGTGCAGAAGCAATCCTGAATGCAGGTTTTTCTCCACCCAATTGCTTTGGCCTTGATTCGGGTCCGGTATCATACGCAGGCATGATTTCCATGGCAGGAGCCATTCCTGATTTAGAAAAGGTATATGAGGAATCAGCTATTCCTACCCTGTTTTTTCATGGTACTTGTGATAATCTGGTACCCTATGCAACTGCCTCACACCACTATTGCGACTCAACCCAACCAGGTCATCTTATCTTATATGGTTCGTATCCTATCAGTCGAAAACTCGAACAATTAGGGGTACCCTACTGGCTGCACTCTACCTGTGGCGGACGCCACGAACTCGCCGGAACGCCCATGACAAAGTATTTCGACGTAATCCTGGAATTTGCTTATCGTTTTGTGCTGAATAGTGAACAAACAAAAATCCATACCATTGTATCAGGCAATGCGGATATTTGTGACTACGAGTCATTTGACTTCTGTAACCAGTAATATTGGAATATCTTAGTGAACTTATCACAACTGCTTTTCAAAGCATAGTATTTATTGGTTGAATGATCGGTTTATTTCTAATTTAAATAATATCCATTTATCCCTGATTTCATCTTAAAATAACAAACAATGAAAAAACTGATTTTGATTATTTTTGCCTTTGCCTTTACCCAAGCCACAGCACAACAAATGAACATCGTCTCCTATAACATTCGTTATAACACTCCCAATGATGGAGTTAATGCCTGGCCTAACAGGATTGAGATGGTAACCGGTTTGCTTAAATTCCACGACGCCGACATTTTTGGATTACAGGAAGCACTTGCCGGGCAAATTGAAGATATTGCCTCCCGAATGCCTTCCTATAAATGGTTTGGAACTGGCAGGGATGACGGCAAAAATGGTGGTGAATTCTCTCCGGTTTTTTATAATGCAGATAAATTTGATCTGATCAGCCATGGACAGTTCTGGCTTTCCGAAACCCCGGACAAGCCATCCAAAGGTTGGGATGCCGCGCTAAACAGAATTTGTACCTGGGGAAAATTCAGTTCCAAATCAGATGGAAAAACATTTTATGTCTTCAACACTCATTTTGATCATATTGGTGATACCGCCAGGGCAAATTCAGCCATCCTGATCCAGGAAAAAATCAAGGAAGTACTAGGAAGGAATGAACTTCCCGTAATACTGACCGGTGACTTTAACCTTACACCAGAAACCGTCCCGGTACAACTAATGAAGAGGGAAATGCTTGATTCTTACGAAGTAACGCAAAATCCAGCTTATGGTCCTGTGGGCACTTTCAATGCCTTTAAAAGGGACCATCCACTGAACAACCGAATTGACTATATTTTTGTCAATGAAATGGTTAATGTTCATAAATATGCTGCACTTACTGATTCATGGGACAATCGGTATCCTTCAGATCATCTGCCAGTACTGGTAAAGATCTCCTTTAAATAAGATTTGCTTGCATTTCTTCAGGCATCTTTTCCTCTGAATAAAAGAACTACTATATTCATCTAACTGAAAATCAATTTAAAGGAGGCTGTTTCATAACGTTGAAGCAGCCTCTTTCCTTTGGATTACTGAAACGACACACAAAGAAATGGTTAGATCTTGA
>DIFU01000141.1:0-995 GCA_002419285.1 Prolixibacteraceae bacterium UBA5740
TTAATATTCGTCTTCATTAAAAAAGAAATCATCCTTGCTGGGATAATCAGGCCAAATGTCTTCGATGCTTTCATACACTTCACCTTCATCCTCAATTTCCTGAAGATTTTCAATAACTTCCAAAGGAGCACCTGAACGAATGGCGAAATCAATTAATTCATCCTTGGTTGCTGGCCAGGGGGCGTCCTCCAGTTTTGATGCTAATTCTAATGTCCAATACATAGTTGCTGATTATTAAGAGGTAAATTATAGCCTGTCATAAAATTTCGCGAATATAACAAAAATAGATGTAATTAGACATCATTTATCCATAATTAATCATGCATCCAGGAAATTTCTCTAACACCCTGATCTTTAGCTACTTTACGACTTAAAACGAATAGATAATCTGAAAGTCTGTTGAGATATTGGATGATAATGGATTCCACTTCCGTCACTTCGGCAAGCTGTACCGTCAAACGCTCGGCGCGGCGGCATACCGTCCGCGTAATATGGCACTGGCTGACCTGCTCGGAGCCACCAGGAAGGATAAAATGCAGAAGGGGAGGCAATTCCTCCTCGAAAGAGTCGATCGCCTTTTCCAGCTTTTCAATATCCTTGCCCGAACAATCCAAAGAATTGGTAATCTGTTTGCCTTTTTCGTCGGATGCCAGCTTTGAGCCTATCACAAATAGTTTATTCTGGATTTCAAGGAGTATGCTTTGAATCTCTTCCTGCTGCAATTTTGCGACAAGCATGCCCATATGGGCGTTCAGTTCGTCGATAGTCCCATAGGCATCGAGTCTCAGACTGCTTTTCTTTACGCGGTTACCGCCTACCAGTCCGGTAGTTCCGTCATCGCCTGTTTTGGTATATATCTTAAATCCCATTGCTAATCACTTTAGTTTTAACGTCATTCAATAATTGATAAAGAATCTCCGGTTCCGGATGATATAATCTTCCTTCTGGAGTTTTGAATTAAAAATAACGAATCCATGTTGATTCAGTTCAAAGCT
>DIFU01000141.1:1023-2314 GCA_002419285.1 Prolixibacteraceae bacterium UBA5740
CTCCAGCATGGGCACAAACCACAAGCAATCATTGATTGTTTCGGGTATTATCCTGTCATTCTCCGGCACCTCCGTCCAGATGACAAATTCGTGCTGATTTACCAGGGAATCAATTTCAACAAGCGTATTATAAACCTTTATGGGGATACCGGATTGTGGCAGAAATTCCATTGGTTCAAGACCTCCGTGGCCGACACAGACCATCCGTAAAGGCTTGTAATGATCTGCCAGCTTTAAGACCAGTAAGCTGAAAGGTGATTTTTTTTCCAAATCGACCACCTGCTCCAACGACAGACATGCAGGAGTTTTCGGATTATAGATCACTTCAGTTATCAGGTGAAATGCTGAAGGGGAATGTATATGATATCCTTTAAGATTACTTACAATCGGCTTCATGGATTCTCAACGGTTTTTTATCTTTGTTGACCATGTCTGAATTTCTAGGCCAAGATATTAAGTTTTTACCGGGCGTTGGGCCGAAAAGGGCCGAATTACTCAAAAAAGAGCTGAAAATTGAAACTTTCGGTGACCTGCTCTATTATTTCCCCTACAAATATATTGACCGTACCAAATTCTACAAGATCGGTGAAATCAATGCCCAGATGCCCCATATACAGGTTAAGGGGAAAATCACCTCCATGGAAGTGGTTGGATCAGGCCAGAAACAGCGCCTGGTGGCACAGTTTTACGATGACACGGGATCAATCGAACTGATCTGGTTTCAGGGCGTGAAGTACCAGAAAGAAGCGCTGAAGCTGAATACGACTTATACCATCTTCGGCAAGCCTTCTGAATTCAACGGGCGCATCAATGTTGTCCACCCTGAGATTGAATCGGAAGGTGACATTTCCCTTTCCCCTTCCGGAATATTTCAGGCGAATTATATTACCACGGAGAACCTGAAAAAAGGCTTTCTCCACTCGAAAATGATCCACAAGATGATTCTGGTGCTGCTCGAGAGGATGCAGGGCAAGATTCCTGAAACGCTTCCAGAGCCTGTAATGCAGCAATTAAAGATGATGCCGCTCGAAAAAGCGCTGCACAATATTCACAAACCCGAATCAAACCTGGATCTCAGGAATGCACGGTTCAGGCTGAAATTCGAGGAGCTTTTCATGATCCAGCTGAAGATTCTCAGTCTGAAAAATAACCGGGAAAACAAATTTCTTGGATATCCATTTACCCATATAGGATTCAATTTCAACACGTTCTATCATAATTTCCTGCCCTTTTCACTGACAGACGCCCAGAAACGGGTCCTGAAAGAGATCCGAAAAGACTTGGGACGAAA
>DIFU01000141.1:2514-20843 GCA_002419285.1 Prolixibacteraceae bacterium UBA5740
ATGAGAACCTGCTATCAGGTCGTACACAGCTCCTGATCGGCACGCATGCACTGATTGAGGATACCGTGAACTTTAAAAACCTCGGACTGGTCATCATTGATGAGCAGCATCGGTTTGGCGTGGCACAGCGGGCAAAACTCTGGCAGAAAAATGATGCCATCCCTCCCCATGTTTTGGTGATGACGGCTACGCCCATACCACGAACCCTGGCCATGACGGTATATGGTGACCTTGACGTATCGGTGATCGATGAGCTTCCCCCCGGACGAAAACCGATCCAGACAATGCACTTCTTTGACAATAAAAGGGCCGATGTTTACAACTTCCTGCGTCGTGAACTGCAGAGCGGAAGGCAGGTATACATTGTATACCCATTGATCTCCGAATCGGAAAAGAGCGATCTGAAAAACCTCGAAGAGGGTTACCGGCATATTTCGGAAGAATTTACCGGCATTGAAGTCGGGATGGTACACGGTCGCATGAAACCAGCCCAGAAGGATGCTGCCATGATGAGTTTCAAGGAAGGTAAAACGCGGATCCTGGTAGCCACGACCGTAATTGAAGTGGGCGTTGACGTGCCTAATGCCTCGGTGATGGTGATCGAAAGTGCCGAACGGTTCGGCCTCTCGCAGTTGCACCAGTTGCGGGGCAGGGTTGGCCGGGGGGCAGAGCAATCCTATTGCGTTTTGATGTCATCCTACAAGATCACCAACGAAAGCCGTAAAAGACTGGCCACAATGGTGCGTACCAATGATGGTTTCGAAATCGCCGAAATGGACATGAGGCTCAGGGGGCCTGGAGACATTGAGGGAACCCAGCAAAGTGGAATCGGCTTTGACCTGAAAATTGCCAACCTGGCCAAGGATGTCCAGATACTGGAACTGGCCAGGGAAACTGCCTCTGCCATACTGACAAGAGATCCCCGACTGGAAACCCCGGAATACATCATTCTGCGGAAGTCGCTGGCATCCTCCCAGAAAACGGAATTCGAATGGTCTGTCATCAGCTGACCAAATAAGGCATAAAAAACAAAGGCCACCTTTTCGGGCAGCCTTTGCAAATTTTCTTAGTAATTTCCAATCGTTTATGGTTCCTTTTCAAATCTGACATTTGAAAAGTAATAAACGATATCCATTGGTGGATTCCAGGGATTGATACCAGGTTCGCCGCCAATGTTCAGGATGATCACCCTGTTGTGTTTTCCACGGGCATTAGCCATATCAATGGTGATATCTTTCCAGTTCTGGAGGTCAGCGTCAGGAATCCAGATGTGGTCGACAGCCCAGTATTCCTGTCCGAAGTTACTGAATTGCCCGAATGACCACATGCGGTTCATGATGCGGGGCCAGATACGCTGGAAATCAGCATAAGCACCAGTAAAAACTTCTTTCTTGGGTGCATATACCTTGAACTTCAGATATCGGTAATCGTCGGCATTGAATTGGTACTCCTTGGGAAGTGCAAACACAAAGCTGGAACTGCGGGCACGCATGATCAGTTTGTAGGGATTGACAATTCCTTCACCGGCAGGTGCATCCGTTGCAGGGAAAGTATAGTCAATTCTGAAATTACCGTCCTGTACCAGTCCGTCAAGATGAAACTGATTGTCAATCAAAACAGAAGAAGGTCCTTCGACAAGTTCAACCACACCGCTTTCCACGAAAGGCTGTAGAAGGTTATCGAGACCCATGGTATGCGGCCTGTAATAAACTTTCTGCAAAATTCCAGCCTCCAAAAGGTCTTTGAGCGCCTGTGTATTACCTGAAGCAATATCGCCAGCCTTTCTCATAAACGGGGCATAGTCACCACCACCAATAGGATCTACCACGCCGTTTCTGTCATAAACTGTGGTCGGCAGTTTAAACAGGTCACCACCGGTAAGGTCGAGCGTCTTCAGGTTGGGAAAATAGAAAATGTCCTGAAGTGAACTGGCATGGATCGGATAAACCAGTTTTTCGATAGAAGAAACACCATCAGCCGTGTAGGTTGTAACCCCATTGGCTTCCATAATTTCCCTTTCCGAAACCGGAAAAGTGGTGCTACTGGTAGGCATATTGATTACCAGAGTGGAAACCAGGTTGACGGTATCCAGGATACGCACACGGTTGATCTTGGGGATGATGCTGTAGTTCATGTTGATATTGACCGCCTGACCAGCTGATACATTCCCTATGAAGAACCTGGAGTCGGATCCGCGCTCACCGTTGCGGACAACACCATCCTTGTCGGTGTATTCAAAAGTAAGTCCGGTGTAATCCATCAGAACGGAAGTGATACCATTCGGCCAGTCAATAACGGCTGCCGACGGGGAAGACATCACCCTGGGAGGTGATACGGCGTAGGAGGCCAAATCCGTTCGGGTAAACGGGATCAGCGCAATTTCCTGGGGAACCGATTTATTTCCAAACTCATCTATTGAGTATATCTGAAAACGATAAAGTTTGCTCTGTGTCAAACCGGTTATGTTGACCCAGGAAGCCAGTGTATCAATGGTAATGACTTCGTCATCATATTCCACCACGGTCTTTTTGGCCTTTCCCATTTTGATCTGGCTGGCCGGAAGGCGGCCAGCTTTAAGAAGATCAATCTCTACCCTTTCAAACCCAATTTTCCCAATGATGGTATCGAATTTGGCAGGATAAACAATTTCGCCTTCAAACTCGCTCTGCTTTTCGTACATATCGTCACATGACCAAAGCAGGACAGTTGAAACAATCATTAATAATAATATTCTGTATCTCATGATTTCAATTCTTTTGTCAAAGGTTTTCAGATTTGTTTAATTGGCTTTCCTGCCATAGAGCGTAATCTCTGAAAGACAGTTTGCATTGTCGAGGGTGTAATTACCATTAAAACTTTTCATGGCCCTGTACCTGAACCAACGGGTCTTTTTGGTATACCCCGGGTTTTCGGGATACATATAGGCCATATCTCCAGCTTCCCCTTTCTTGACAAACTCCAGTTCACTGAGTCCAACCGGCACTTCGATCTTGTTTTGTGAAACGTAAACCCAATCGTTAACATCATCATCCCAGATGTACATTTCATAAATTCCCACGTTTTCACTTCCGTAGTACTGGCCCCTGCTGATGTTTGCCAAACCACCCGAATGCCTCTGTACCGTGATGATACGGCTCAGCTCATAATAATCACCCAGGTCGATGATCACGTTCCAGGGCATATTGCCATCCTTTGTAAAACCGGTACGGCCGCGAGCCTGTGTATGCATGAAATTGAGGTTATCGCCCCGGTCGATGATGTCATCGATCACATAACGCAAACGACCTTCCAATCCATCGCCGAAAGCTTGGGGAATTCCACCAATGGAGTCGTTGGCTGCAGGTAGGAACCAATTTTCTTTAGGAATCTTGATGTCTTCCAACAGGGAAATCTGCCCCATATCCACTGGTTCCGACTTATTGCCATAAATATCGGTAACCCTGATTTTCACGTTAACTGGATCCTGTGGTGTAAGGAAGAGGTTCTCGACAAACCTGCGGTCTTTAGGCAAGTTGGACGAGAATACCGAAGTATACTCGTGTTTTGTACCATCCTTGGTATAAGAAAAATCGATGTACACATTGATACTCTGCTCCAGTTCGTTTATCCAATCCACAAAGAAGGAACTAAAACCTGGCTTCAGGTCAAGCGATTTTACGACACGGGTAATTGCAGGCTCCAATGGTTTTACGGTTACATTGACTGGATTGGATTTGTTACCAGCCCTGTCGACTGCATAGACATCGATTTGGTAGTTAATCGTATCGCCGAAGCCATACACATCCAGTGAATCAACAAAATAGGATGAAGAAAACGTGAATGTCTTATTCTCGGAATTGGTATATTGAGCTTCTACACTCAACAGGTCTTCATCATTCGGAAGGTCATAATAGAACCTCACCCCGCCAAAAAGTGGTTTATAGGTCACATTCGAAGGTGACTGAGGCGGAGTCGAATCGTCAGAGGTTGACTTGTGACGGCCTTCTTCCTCACAGGCGACCAGAATGGTAAGGAGTGCAACCAGTATTATATAATATTTCTTTGTTGTTTTCATATATATTAATGTTTTTCAGTTATCAATCAGTTCGGAACTTCAGTCAGTTGAAAACCTGTTCTTTGTTCTTTACGCATGATTAGCCGACAAATTATTAAATTAAAATATCCATTTCAAGTAATTACCAACCCGGATTCTGGATCAGGTTTGAATTGGTATTCATTTCATTAAGGTCGATCGGCCACAGACAATCGGTGATGGTGAATCTCCGGATCTGTTTTACCTCCAGGTTAAAGAACTGCGCACCGGTTGCACCGGTATAAGTCCAGCCCCAAACAGGAGTTGAAAATTCCATCACAGCACGTTTTGTACGAAGCATATCCCAGAAACGGCTACCCTCGAAAGCAAGTTCGATTCCTCTTTCCTGAAGGATGATATCGCGCATTCCTTCCTTGGTTTTATGCTTATTGACGGTTCTCACAATACTCGGATCTGACCAAACGGTTTCCACATCAGGGACACCAGCCCTCTCACGCACGCGATTGATTGCCTCATATACCTGCGGCACCGGGGAATCATTGTATTCGTTGTAAGCTTCAGCCTTCATCAGGTAGAGATCAGCAAGGCGCATGATTGGATAAGGATACTTGATGGTTCTCTGCCATGCCCCTGATTTGGATTCAGGGTGTACGAATTTCTTCACTCCGATACCGGTTTCATAATAGTCGGTACTGTGTTGTGACGAGTTAAAACCTCCATCGCGACCGGCATACATCATTGTACGGATTTTGACACCATGGGTTCTCCAGTATCCACCTGTTATAGCAAGGTTTGCATAAAAGCGGGGTTCACGATCCAGATACAAACGTATTGTTTCCGAGCCGGGCTGCATAAAACCTTTCATAGTCTCGTATTCCGGACTGTCGGCATTGGGAGTAACGGTAATTTCCCACTTTTTATCAAGGTTAAAAGAAAGATCTTCCTCAATCGGCACCCCATTCTTGGTATAGTACCTTTCAGCCATGCGATAGGTGGCAGCCATCCATTGCCATGAATATTCCGGTGTATTGGTAACACCATCCCCATAGCCAAGGGGAAGCCTCATGTTGGATGAGTGGGCAAGTTCACCCTGTCCGTAAACGTTGATGTTTGAAAATCCCCAAATCAACTCTTTGTTCCATGGGTCAGCAATCACCATCCTCAGGTCATAAAGTTTCTTCATGTTTTCCTGGTTGGCGTCCCAATCTTCGCGATCGAAGATATAAGGTTGCTTCTCAAATGTATAAAGTTGTACTCCATTGGTTTCGGCGGCAGCGATGGCTTCATCGATGGCATCGATGGCATCTTTCCATTTTTCCCTGTTGTAATCCAACGGAAAGAAAGGCTCACCATCGTGATCATAGAAATCGCCAAAATATTCACGGTTTCCGTTGAAGAAAGGACTGGCCCTGAACAACATCACCCTGGCCTTGATGGCTTTTGCAGCCACCTGGTCGACCTGTCCAAGTAAAGTGGCGGTTGCCCTTTCCGACAAATCGGGAATGGCTTCATCCATCAGTCCGATGACATAGTCAAAGCTCTCTTCAACCTTAGCCCGTTTTTGGAAAAGTTCTTCCTTGGTAGCATCAGGGGTAATCATTTCATCGGCGATCACAATCGGACCATAGCTTTGGATCAAGAGAAAGCTATAATAGCCTTTCAGGAATTTCACCTGGGCTTTCCAATTATTCTTTTCCTGTTCGGTCATATCAGGCACATTGTCGATCAATGATAGGAATACGTTTGCCTGACGTATGGCCCTGTATAAAGGTTTACCGGCACTGGTACCCGACCATGTACCCAGTATGGGATCAGAAGCCGATTGAAGGCCACGCATCAGACGGATACCTCGCAGGTTACCGGTTTGCTCATTCAGGTCAAGACGGCCAATCCACTCATCACCGGCAGTCCACATGGTCTCATGCGTCAGATCAATCCGTGGCATAAAGCTATATACTTTTGCCAGTGCATTCCACGCCTCCTCTTCTGTTTTAAAAAGATCTTCGAGAGTCAGGGTATTATCGGGCACCACATCCAGATAGTCCGAGCAGGACGACATGAATGAAAATGCAATGAAAAATATCAATATTTTACTAAACAGTTTCATCTTCTTTTGAATTTAATAGGTTTTAAAATGACAATTGAACGCCGACATTATACCTCTGGTTTGGCGGATAACCTAAGCCACCGCGTCCCATTTCAGGATCCCATAATTTGAATGGACTGAGTACAAAAAGGTTTTCACCGCTGAAATAAATACGACTGCTCTTCATGCCAATTTTGGCGAAAGTATTATCTGGAAGATTATAACCCATTTCAACTGTCTTTAATCTCAGGAAAGCGCCATTTCTGAGCCACCATGTAGATGTCTGTGTATTATTTGCCAGCGGATCTACTGACAATCGGGGCCAGAATGCATGGACATCAGGATTGGTTTCACTCCAATAGTCGTTGCCGATCAGCTGAAGTGCATTTCTTCTGTTGGCAAATGGGGCTATACCATTGTCATCGGAACCGGGATTGATAAAGAGGGATACCCTGGCGTTGCCCTGAAAAAAGAAGGAAAGGTCAAAATCTTTGTAACCACCCGACATACCGAAACCGTACTGGATTTCAGGAACGGTAGGTAGTCCTAAAGGCACGCGGTCATTGTTGTTGACGATCCCGTCATTATTGACATCCTTGTACTTGATATCACCAGCCTGATAAAGACCAAAGTCCTGCTTTGGAGAGTTGGCAATTTCAGCTTCATCCACAAAAAGACGTTCGGCGATCAATCCCCACCACTGGTTGATGGAATGACCCTGTCTTTTCAGGTATTCATCGGCATAATCCTTTTCATCGAGTTCCACATATTTATTGGTAGCAAAAGTGAAGTTGGCACGTCCGGTCAGCCACCAATCCTTTGGCGCAATATATTGATAATCAATAGATCCCTCAATACCCCATGATTCCACCTTACCAACGTTTCCGCTGATGGCTGCTTCCATACCTGCAGTTGCAGGGAAGTTTTGACGTTCGAGGTAGATTTGGTCACGGACATCCTTGAATAAATCTCCCTGGACTTTCAAAGCTTCATCCATGAATGCAAGTTCAATTCCAAGGTTCATTTTGGTTGATACCTCCCAGGTAATATCCGGATTGGCATAACGATGGATGGTATATCCATCATAAGCGTTCATGAATGTGGATCCCCAGCGATAACTGGCGCCACCTTTCGATATATTTGAAAGATAGAAGAACCTGCCGGCACGGCCTGCAATGGCATCGTTACCAACACGTCCGTATGTGGCTTTCAATTTCACAAGATTAAAAACATCCTTCATTGAACTCCAGAAACTCTCGTTTGAAATGATCCAGCCAGCACCTAATGAAGGGAAGAAACCGAAACGTTTCTCGCCGCTGAACTTTTCAGAACCATTATAACCATAAGTAAATTCAAGGAAGTAGCGGCTGTCGTAACTGTAGGCTGCACGGCCCGAATTACCCATATTCCTTTCAGGAAGGGTTTCATAGATTGAGTTACTGTTACCACCGGTAAGCAGATACTCTTCCCACATTCCCACAGTCATAAGGCCAACGGTATGTTTTCCGAATTCACGGTCCCAGTTGAACCTGCCTTCGTAGTAGTAATGTGCGCTTGCATCCCTGCCTGGCTCGACATCACCCAGATAAGCCTGTCCGCCGGTAGGGTTCAGTGCAAAAAGGGTATATTCACCGCTGATCTGGTTGTAGGATTCAAGATCGTAATAATAAGGATTATAGGAGCGAAGGCTTGAATAGCGGCTCCAGGTATTGACTGATGCTTTTGCCTGAAATTTAAGGCCTTCGGTCAGAAAACCTAAATCCTGGGAAAGTGTAGCCATGGCCGTAATGGTACTTTCGTTGCGGTCTTCATAACCGCGGACCATTTCGGCGTATGGATTCTGTTTCAGTGAACCGGTCACAAAGGTATTACCGAACAGGATGTGGTCGGCATATTGATGGGCTTCATCCGGAGCATACACTGCAGGGAAGTCGACCGGATTGGAGTTCATGACCATACCAAATATGCTGCTGGCCGATGAACGGGGACCGTTATACCTTTCAAAACGTCCCTGAAGACGGGTATCAAGGTTTGTTGTCGGAGTCAGTTTAAAAACAACGTTGTTACGAAGCAATACCCTGTTGATATCGATGTTGTTGTTAAAGTTATTCCGTTGGTCAACTCTCAACAAACCGGTTTCATTTTCAAGTCCGCCAGCCACGTAGTATGTAGCTACACGACCACCACCGGAAATATTGAAATTGGCTTTCTTGTTAAAGGTAGTTTGCTTGAAAAGCTCATCGTACCAATCAATATTTGGATAGATCATCGGGTCGATGCCATCAACGGTCGACTGGATTTTCTGTTCACTGTAATAGGTTCCCAGAAGTGGGTTACGCGAAACCCTGGCTTCATTGTACATACGCATGTAATCGACACCGTCGAGCAAATCATTCATCTTGGTTGGTGTAGCCATGTGCGATTCAATCCTTACGTTGACTTTAGTTGGCCCCTCACGACCAGATTTAGTGACCACAATGATGATACCGTTTGCACCACGTGCACCGTAAAGTACGGTCGCTGATGCATCCTTCAGGATGGAAAAACTCTCGATGTCGTCCGGATCCAGTCGGGCCAGGTCATCGGATGAGCCTTCAAACCCGTCGATCAGGATGAGGGGATTGGTTTTATAACCGAATGTTGTTACCCCACGGACAAAGAATTGGGCGTTGTCATTTCCAGGCTCGCCAGTCGACTGGTAAGATATAATACCCGGTATTTTCCCGGCAAGGGCAGAGGTAAGGTTAGAGGCAGGTTGCTTCAGGTCTCCGGGTTTCACAGTCTCGATAGAGGCGATAACGCTCTCCTTTTTCTGAACACCAAATGCCACTACCTGTACTTCTTCGATTTCGGTGGCATCTTCATACATTTCAACATCAATGATGTTTCTTTGGTCAATGACCACTTCCACCGGATTCTTTCCCACAAAAGAAAAAACCAGCACGTCGCCAGTGGCAGCATCCATGGAGAATTCACCGTTGTTATCAGTGATTGTCCCAGTCAAGGTTCCTTTGATGACGATAGAAACACCGGGAAGCCCCAAACCTATGTCATCCTTCACAATACCAGAAATTCTACGTTTCTGGGGCTGGTCAGCCGGCGCTACCGTCGGTTCTTTTGCAGGTATAACCTGTTTTTCAGCTGCAAGGACTACCACCTGACGGTCATAGACTTTCCATGTATTTCCAGTTTCTTTAAAAACCTGATCAAGAACTGAATCTACGGATTCATCCTTAACCCTGACATTGACCTTGCGATTCAGGTCAACCGCTTTTTCATCGTAGATAAAAATAAATTCACTCCGCTCTTCCAGTTCCTGAAATACTTCCCTGACGGTCGTATTGTTCAGACGTAAATTGAACCGCGCAGACTGAGAATAGGTAGTTGCACTTGTAGCCGTAAAAGCACAAAACAACAGAATGGCCAACATCTTCATTTTTAGTAGAATTTTTGAAATACCCCCTCGAGGAGAGTATTTCCCATTTAGCTTTTTCTTCATACTTTTGATTAGGTTTTAAATGAAACATTTTTATTTAATTCTAAAAACCGGCGGGTTGGCGGACCTTCCGGTTTTGCTTTTATTTATTCAACCGTAAAGAATCCTCATTTTGCACTGATGACAACCTGGTTGTCAGTTATTTCATATTTGAAAACCACAATATCTGACAAAACATCCAGGACCGTTCCAAGGGAATCCTTGAGGTCCAGCTTCCCTGAAATCAGATGATGGCTATTAAATCGTTCCGAGAAACTTATTTTGATGTTATAATAGCGCTCCATCTTCACTGCCACATCCTTTAAGCTTTGCTGGGAAAAACTCAGCCAACCCGAAGTCCAGGCTGTATACATTTCGATATCGCTTACTTCCTCTACATTAATATCTTTTGCATCCCTGGAATAGGTTGCCTTTTGATTTGGATTCAAAATCACCTCACGGGTACCAAATAGAGAATTGTTTTTAACAACCAGTGCGAGGCTTCCCGAAACAAGCACTGTTTCCACTGATTTATCGGGTCCATACCCGGAAACATTAAAACTGGTTCCCAAAACCTGAAGAGTCAGATCATTCACCCTGACTAAGAATTTCTTTTCCGGATCTTTGGCCACTTCGAAATAGGCTTCGCCTTCGAGCCAGACTTCCCGTTTATCGTCAGGAAAATTGGCAGGGAATGCAAGGCGGCTCCCGGCATTCAGCCAAACCTTGGTGCCATCGGAAAGCATTAATTGGGATTTTCGTCCATAAGGCACCACTACTTCATTCATGGCAATCTTTCTGGTTTCTTTTACAGGTTCAACAGGTACCTTTTGGTTTTTGTCGATTTCAATGCTTCCTTCTGAGGTAACCGTGATTGAAGAAACTTTCTCGGAAGATGCAAACTCTTTGCCCGACTGGAGTATGATACGGGTATCGTGTATGGAATCGGCCGGAGAGACTGCAGTAAAACGATAAATGTCATCACCGTGGTTGAATTGACGGAATAATAAGGTTCCAAGTGAAAGCAAGAGTATAACAATGGCAGCATAGCCAAAGAATGACAACCATGAATTTCGGTTAACGGGAAGTTTGATTTCCTGGTTTTTTTCAATCTTTTGCCAGATTAGTCTGACTTCCGATTCAGTGAGGTCATCCCCGCTATCCTTTAGTATTTGAATTATTTCCCGGGCCCTGAATAGGTTCCTGGCAAACTGTTTGTTTAACTTTTCAAGATTTGCTGTTTCAAGCTCCTGGGAACACTCTTTCAAAAATTTTATAAACTCTGTGCTTTCCAGCAACTCCTCCAGGGAAAAGTCCTGAAAATCCCGGAGCCTGTCGTCAATAGGTTTAGCCATTCGATCTTTATAACGTTTCAAAGGTTCAGAATGCACTGGTCCTATATCAGAACCAGTGCATCATTTAAACTACCTTGTATAAATCTGTTTCTAATGAAGACAATCGTGAATTCAATTGATCTTCATACCTAAATAAAGATTATTCACTTCCTTTTGTGGACATGAAATTTAGTTTTTTTTTATCCTGGGTAGTTTTTTCTGAAATCAGTGGAAGATTCTAAGGAACCTTTAACACATTTCTGAAAATCCGTGATTTCAACCAGCTTCAATCAAACACTGGTTCTCAAACATTTGCTTGCGATGAATTCTGGATTCAAGAACCTGCCAGATATGAAGAACATCCGACATTAAATTCTCTTAAAAAAAGCGAGGAAAAACTGGATTGTGTGTGTTTCAATAAACATTTGTCTTAAAGATTCTATGGATCTGAAAACGAGCTTTCGGGCTGAATCATATTTAATAGACATGATTTCACAAATCTGTTCATAGCTAAATTCGCACTCAAAACGGTAATACAGTATTTCTCTCTGTCGTGGATTAAGTTCGGAAAGACATTGACGTATCTTTATATCCTGTTCGCTCCGTGATTCCAGTGTGATCAAATCTTCTTCCGCGGAATAGGTAATTTCAGGTGTGAATTCCTGAAGGCTTTCAATTGTATTCAGCTGACTCTTCCTGATATTTTGAACCAGCTTACGACGGAACGAACGCATCAGGTAAAATTTCACATTATCCGTCGGCCCAAGAGTCTTTCTGCTCTGAATCAAGTCAATAAAAAGATCATGGATGGTATCTTTCAATAAATCATCATCCGTATTGAATTTCCTGCCATATCGATAAAGGAACTGTACATTATGGAAATAGATTTCCTCAAGGGCAGATTTTTCACCCCGGCGAAATTTGTCCCATATGACAGCATCAGCACTCAATGAATCGTAGTTTGCTTATTTGATTTGGAGTCTGTAATAATAAGTATAAAAAACTTATAAATCGTCGACACTCAAAAGCGAGTTGACAATTTTTTATCATTACAGAGGATATCCTGACTGCTTTAATCATGATAATTTATCAATATGTCAGGCGCAATTAAAACCGGATTCGCCCTCCGATGGCTATTCCACCCTGATACCCAGCACTTCAGCTGCACAATCATCCAGCTGTTTCAGCGAGATATCCGGCTGGGTGTTATAACGGGCCCATTCACGCGAAAAATGGTGTTTGTAATACTCAATTCCCTGTATCAGGTTTCCCTTGAAACCTTTTAATTGTCTGGCAATTTTGGCATCTCTTACCGCGATGGCTTCTTCGGCTTTACCTTTCAAATAGTCAACATACATCCGTAGCTCATTGATGAACATATGTGGCCGGTCGGTCCGGGAGATTACGTTGTTTTTTCCGTAAATATGTCCGGCCATTTCTTTCAACGACATGATACGGTCAAACCAGGCCAGATTTGGACCGGGGCAGACAGAAACTGCCTTTCCCTCAAAGCCGGTATCAATACCATGGGCCATCTGTGCCGAGGTGGAAAGGCCTACGCACAGGCAAACTTTATCCAGAATTTTTTGTCGGGCGGCCGACAGGATTTCGCCGCTGTAACCGGCTTGGTCAATCTCACCAAGCTTCTTGCGCTGGTACTCGATGGAAGCCGTACAAATCGGACTGCCATTTTCATCCTTAAAGAGACGCAGATGTTGTTTGGCACATGGACTTCCCGGGCGCCCGGCAAGGGCCCGTTCCATTTTTTCCATATCCTTTGAGCTATTCCTTACATTATTAAATGGTACGCCCAGAGGTGACACGTTGCTCAAATAGAGATCCTCTTCCTTTGCATTCGCAAGCAGGGCCAGCGTGTCATCATCCACTGTGGTTGCTTCAGGCACCAGCATAAAGGGTGTTCCCCACCCCACTGAATCCATTCCGTAATAATCAATTAGCAGCTTGTGTTCGTCTGCCGTACCCACTCCACCCTGCGCTGTAAGGCGGATGGCCGGGGCTATTTCGGGAACAGAAAGTCCCTTTTCAGATAATCCTTGCCTGTAAACGGCGAACAAAGTGTCGGACAACTCATTTCTCTGCTGTTTGAACTCTTCCAAAACAGGACCCATAAGATAACCATCGGTGGCAAAGGCGTGTCCACCACAGTTGAGTCCCGATTCGACCCGAAATTCAGAAACCCACAGGCCTTTCTTGGCCAGAAATTTACCCTGGATGAGTGCAGAACGGTAATCACTGACCTTCAGGGTAATCTTCTTTTGCAGTACACCCTTTTCATCCGGAAAAAACTGGGGAAACTGCTCCATATAGCTATAAAGGTAAGGATTCATCCCCGCCGACAGGACAACAGAAGAATGAAGGTTGCTGGTAGCGAAACCCCGGAGCGCAGCATGTGCATCATTGTATTCCTGGGGGAGTTTTTCCTTTTTGAAATAATTCTCCTTATCCAGTTTGGTCATGATATTTACGTCAATGCTACCGGGCATCAGGTGGTCTTTCACCCATGCCCATGCTTTCCTGACATCAGGTTTCTCGGATTTCAACTGATGAAATGCTTCCCTGATTTCCGACTTTTCGGGCAGCAGGTCGATAAACTTCTCGATTTCAGCCCCTTTATCCAAAACCGTCTGTTTCAATTCGTCCCATTTCTTTTTGACAATCTCATCAAGGACATTCAGGTATTCGCGTATCCGGCTGCAACGGTAATCCATCTCCCGGGAGGATATTTCCTCATAGGGTAAACCAAACATTTCGCAATAAAATGCACGCATCTTCTCCAGCAAGAGATCATCGGCCAGCGCCACAACCGACGAAATTCCCAATGATGCCACCTTAACCGGCGAATCAACAGTATAACCCAGTCCCATTACCGGGATATGAAATGTATGACAATTATTCATGTTATTGCTTTTTCAGGAAAAACCCGCAGGTATTTTGGGTAATCCTATCCACACTTTTAAACTTTGGCCGTAAATATAGGCCCAAAACTGTCAGGACATAACCGTTTTCTGTATATATTAACCTTTAATAAAAGCCATATGATTTAATACGCCCTGATCATCAACATCTTAATCTCAAAACATTAACATTCAAATAATTGTCCTGTTTGTTCAAAAAAAACACAAAATTCGGAATCCCTTTAAAATGCCCGCAAATTGCTATAAAAATGAAGCTGAAACTTTAAAAAATATGCATAAATCTATATATTTAGAAGCGATTTTGAAACCAAAAATCTACTCAACTTTTGAACATTTCAGATGTTGTACTGGCAGGGAGTAGTATGTAAAATATTTAATAAAAATCTATCAATATGTTCGATTTAGACCTCATACAAAAGGTTTATGCCGGTTTACCTGAAAGGGTCGCCAAAGCCCGAAAGACAATCAACCGGCCACTAAGTTACGCTGAAAAAATTCTTTATTCGCACCTCTTCGATAACCATAATGTGGAGGCATTCGACAGGGGAAAATCCTATGTTGATTTTGCGCCCGACCGTGTAGCCATGCAGGATGCGACCGCGCAAATGGCACTTTTGCAGTTTATGAATGCCGGTAAACGTACGACTGCAGTCCCGTCGACCGTGCATTGTGACCACTTGATTCTGGCACATACCAACGGGAAGGCTGACCTGGCTGCTTCACTCAACAACAACAAGGAAGTTTTCGATTTCCTGGAATCAGTCAGTAATAAATATGGTATCGGTTTCTGGAAACCCGGAGCCGGGATTATCCACCAGGTCGTACTTGAGAACTATGCATTCCCGGGTGGAATGATGATCGGTACTGACTCCCATACGCCAAACGCTGGCGGACTTGGAATGCTGGCCATCGGAGTCGGGGGTGCCGATGCCGTCGATGTGATGGCGGGCATGGCATGGGAACTGAAAATGCCCAAACTTATCGGGGTTAAACTTACAGGAAAACTCAACGGATGGACAGCTCCCAAAGACATCATACTAAAAGTTGCAGGCATCCTGACCGTGAAGGGCGGAACAGGTTACATCATTGAATATTTCGGCGAAGGTGCCAGGTCTCTGTCAGCTACCGGAAAAGGAACCATTTGCAACATGGGGGCTGAGGTTGGGGCAACTACCTCTCTATTTACCTATGATGAATCAATGGAGCGTTATCTGGAAGCAACCGGAAGAGGTGAAGTTGTGAAAGCAGCGGCACCGGTTAAGCATGAGCTGACCGGGGATCCTGAAGTTTATGCCGAACCTGAAAAATACTTCGACCAGCTAATCGAAATCAATCTTTCTGAACTTGAGCCGCATGTAAACGGGCCGTTCACTCCCGACCGTGCCACCCCGATTTCGAAACTGGGTGAAGAAGCCAAGGCAAACGGCTGGCCAGTGGAAATATCGGTCGGTCTGATCGGCAGCTGCACCAACTCTTCGTATGAAGATATCAGCAGGGCGGCATCTATTGCCAAACAAGCCCTTGACAAAGGTTTGAAGACCCAATCAGAGTTCACCATTACTCCTGGCTCGGAACAGGTGAGGTTCACCATTGAAAGAGACGGATTTATCAACATTTTCAACCAGATAGGCGGCAATGTTTTTGCAAATGCCTGTGGACCGTGTATCGGACAATGGTCACGTCCCGGAGCCGAAAAAGGGGAAAAGAACACGATTGTTCACTCTTTCAACCGGAACTTCTCAAAACGTGCTGACGGGAATCCCAACACGCATGCCTTCGTAACCTCACCTGAACTGGTTACAGCCCTGGCCATTGCAGGAAGATTAGATTTTAATCCCCTGTCCGACACTTTGACAAATGAAAAAGGAGAAAAAGTTAAACTTGATCCACCTTCCGGATTCGAACTTCCACCGAAGGGATTTGATGTAAGGGATGCCGGTTACCAGGCACCTGCAGCCGACTCCAGTGGGATTGAAGTCATCATTGAGCCTCAGTCGAATCGCCTCGAAAAACTGAGTCCGTTTGAACCCTGGAACGGTAAAAACATCACAGGAGCAAGGCTCCTTATCAAAGCGTTAGGGAAATGTACAACCGACCATATCTCCATGGCAGGTCCATGGCTCAGGTATCGCGGACATCTCGACAATATTTCGAACAACCTGCTGATTGGTGCCGTAAATGCATTCAATGAGGCTACCAACAAGGTTAAAAACACATTGACAGGAGAATACGGTGAAGTGCCTGCGGTGCAGAGAGCTTATAAAGCTGCAGGAGTTCCCACCATCGTTGTCGGTGATCACAACTACGGGGAAGGATCTTCACGGGAGCATGCAGCCATGGAACCCCGTCACCTTGGCGTTCGTGCGGTGTTAGTCAAATCATTTGCCCGAATCCACGAAACCAACCTGAAAAAACAGGGTATGCTGGCACTTACCTTTGCCAATGAGGCTGACTATGATAAAATACAGGAAGATGATATCTTCAATTTCAGCGATCTGGAAAGTTTTGCCGCTGGTAAACCATTGACCCTGGAGGTGATGCATAAAGATGGCTCAACGGACATCATCATCACAAACCATACCTACAATAACCAACAGATTGAATGGTTCAAGGCCGGTTCAGCCCTCAACCTGATCAGTAAAAACAATGCTTAAATATTTTATTACATGCAAAAAATAAAAGTAATCAACCCCGTCGTCGAACTCGACGGAGACGAGATGACCCGGGTCATCTGGAAATTTATCAAGGAGAAACTGATATTACCTTATCTTGATGTTGATCTGAAATACTACGATTTAGGTATCGAACACCGTGATGCCACCGATGATCAGGTCACTGTAGACGCAGCTCACGCGATCAAAAAATATGGTGTTGGCGTCAAATGTGCCACGATCACTCCCGACGAAGCCAGGGTTGAGGAATTTGGTCTTAAAAAAATGTGGAAATCACCCAATGGCACCATCCGTAATATTCTCGATGGCACCGTTTTCCGTGAACCCATCATCATTAATAATGTACCACGCCTGGTACCCGGGTGGAAAAAACCGATCTGCATCGGACGTCATGCCTTCGGTGACCAGTACAGAGCAACCGATTTTGTCACCAAGGGAAAAGGGAAACTCACCATTACCTTCACTCCTGACGACGGCAGTGCACCCATTTCACACGAAGTCTACCATTTCCAGGGCGACGGCGTGGCAATGGCGATGTATAACCATGACGAATCTATCCGTGGATTTGCACATGCCTGCATGAACCAGGCCCTTGACAAGAAATGGCCACTCTATATGTCGACCAAGAATACCATCCTGAAAAAATATGATGGTCGGTTCAAGGATATATTTCAGGAAGTATTTGAAGCCGAATACAGCGAGAAATTCAAGGCAGCAGGCATCACCTACGAACACAGACTGATTGACGACATGGTTGCTGCAGCCATGAAATGGGAAGGCGGATTTGTGTGGGCTTGCAAAAATTATGACGGTGACGTACAAAGCGACACGGTTGCCCAGGGTTTTGGCTCATTAGGACTGATGACTTCAACCTTGATTACGCCTGACGGACATACCATGGAAGCAGAGGCGGCACATGGAACGGTAACCAGGCATTACAGAATGCACCAGCAGGGGAAACCGACATCGACCAACCCGATTGCCTCTATTTTTGCTTGGACAAGAGGACTTGCCTTCCGCGGAAAGCTAGACAATACACCCGATTTGGTCCGCTTTGCAGAAACCCTGGAAGCGGTTTGTATCGAAACCGTCGAGAGCGGAAAAATGACAAAGGACCTGGCACTGATCGTCCACGGTGAAGACCTGAAACCAGGACACTATCTGACTACGGAACAATTTCTTGAGGCACTAAACGAGAACCTTAAGGCAAAACTGTCGTAGCAGATAAAATAGGAGAATTTACGGAAGCTCATTGATTAAAACCAGGTAATGAAGGCAGATAAAACAATAAAAGCAGGTGACCAACTACAGGTACCCAACTACCCGCTGATCCCATTTATTGAAGGAGATGGCATCGGGAAAGACATCATGGGGCCTTCACAAAGGGTGATTGATGCTGCCGTCATGAAGTCGTATGGCGACTCCCGGAAAATAGAATGGAAGGAAGTCCTGGCAGGTGAAAAAGCCTATCTTCAAACCGGCCAATGGCTCCCCGAAGAAACCATTGAAGCTTTCCGGGAATACCTGATAGGCATCAAAGGCCCTTTGGCAACGCCAGTGGGTGGTGGAATCAGGTCACTCAATGTGGCACTTCGCCAAACGCTAGACTTGTTTGTCTGCCTGCGTCCGGTGCGATGGTTTAAGGGAGTCCCCTCCCCCGTCAGATATCCACACCTGGTCGACATGCACATTTTCAGGGAAAACACTGAAGACATCTATGCTGGCATTGAATTCATGACCGGAAGTCCGGAAGCAGAAAAACTCATGAAGTTTATGCAGAACGAGCTGGGAAT